>NZ_JACEXH010000030.1:0-22211 GCF_014525465.1 Actinotalea sp. JY-7885
GGGCCGCGGCCGCGGCGCGCTCGCCGGTCGCCGTCGCGTCCGCCGCGAGCTGGGCCGCGATCTCCGGCTCACCCGCGCGGCCACCGGCCGCCAGGCTCGTGAGCAGCTCCCACCGCAGGTCGGTGTCGATCGTCAGCCCGTCGAGCGCTGCGCTGCCGTCGAGCAGCGCGGCCACCGCGTCGAGCTGTGCGGGCGTCGCCGCGCGGGCGGCGAAGGCCTTGAGCAGCTGGAGCTGGGTGTCGCTGCCCGGTGCGGCGGCGCGCGCGAGCGCGAGCAGCCGGTCGGCCGCCTCGCGCCCGACCGCGTCACGGTGCTCGGGGGCGACGTACAGGTCCAGCGCGGTGGTGAGCTGGCGCAGCAGCACCAGCACGACCGAGGAGTCCGTCTCGTGCGCGATGTTGGCGAGCACGAGCGCCACGAAGTCACGGGCACCGAGCTCGCCGTCGCGCGCCATGTCCCAGGCGGCGCTCCACACGAGCGTGCGGGGCAGCGAGTCCGTGAACGAGTGCAGGTGCGCCGTCGCCAGCTCCAGCGACGCCGGGTCCAGGCGCACCTTGGCGTACGCGAGGTCGTCGTCGTTGACCAGGATCAGGGCCGGGCGCTCCTGGCCGACGAGCTCGGGGACCTCGGTGCGCTCGCCGTCGACGTCGAGCTCGACGCGCAGCGTGCGCTCGAGGACGACGGCGCCGTCGGGCTGCTCGACGAGGTCGTAGCCGCCGATCGCCAGGCGGTGCGGACGCTGGACGGGGTGCTCGGCCGGCACCTCCTGCAGGACCGCGAAGGACCTGATGACGCCGTCCGCGTCCGTCTCGACCTGGGGCCGCAGGAGCGTCACGCCGGCCCGCTCCAGCCACAGCGCGGACCACGGGGCGAGGTCGCGGCCGCTCGTCGCCTCGAGCTCGGTGAGCAGGTCCCGCAGCTCGGTGTTGCCCCACGCGTGCTTCGCGAAGTACGCGCGCACACCGGCCAGGAACTGCTCCTGGCCCACCCAGGCCACGAGCTGCTTGAGGACCGAGGCGCCCTTGGCGTAGGTGATGCCGTCGAAGTTCACCTCGACGTCCTCGAGGTCGCGGATGTCGGCGACGATCGGGTGCGTGGACGGCAGCTGGTCCTGGCGGTACGCCCAGGACTTCTCGAGCGAGGAGAACGTCGTCCACGCCTGGGTCCAGCGCGTCGCCTCGGCCGCCGCGAGGGTCGAGGCGTACTCGGCGAAGGACTCGTTGAGCCACAGGTCGTCCCACCAGCGCATGGTCACGAGGTCGCCGAACCACATGTGGGCGAGCTCGTGCAGGATCGTCACCGCGCGGCGTTCGACGGTCGCCTCCGGCACCTTGGAGCGGAAGACGTAGTTCTCGAGGAACGTCACCGCCCCCGCGTTCTCCATCGCGCCGGCGTTGAACTCCGGGACGAAGATCTGGTCGTACTTGGCGAAGGGGTAGGGCATCCCGAACGCCTGCTCGTAGAACGCGAAGCCTGCGCGCGTCACGTCGAGGATGTTGTCGGTGTCGAGGTACTGCGCGAGCGACGCCCGGCACAGCACGCCGAGCGGGATGGTCCGCCCGTCGCTGCTCGTGAGCTCGCCGTCCTCACGGTGGTAGGGCCCCGCGACGATCGCGGTGATGTAGCTCGAGATCCGCGGCGTCGGGGCGAAGGACCAGCGCGCCACGGGCGAGTCGGTGCCGGTGAGCAGCAGGGGCTCGGGCGTCGGCGAGTTCGAGATCACGGTCCAGTGCGCCGGTGCGGTCACGGCGAAGGCGAAGGTGGCCTTGAGGTCGGGCTGCTCGAAGACGGCGAAGACCCGGCGCGAGTCCGCGACCTCGAACTGCGAGTACAGGTAGACCTCGTCGTCGACGGGGTCGACGAACCGGTGCAGGCCCTCACCGGTGTTCATGTAGGCGCAGTCCGCGACGACCCGCACCTCGTTCTCCTCCGCCAGGCCCTCGAGCGCGATCCGCGAGTCGGCGACCACGACGGCCGGGTCGAGCGACCGGCCGTTGAGCACGACCTCGTGCACGGTGGGCGCGATGAGGTCGAGGAAGGTCGCCGCCCCGGGGGTCGCCGCGAACCGCACCACGGTGGTGGAGGCGAACGTCCGGGGACCGGTGGTCAGGTCGAGGGCGACGTCGTACGAGTGCACGCGGACGAGGCCGGCGCGCTCTCGTGCCTCGGCGCGGGTGAGGTTCTCAGCGGGCACGGTGGTGGGTCCTTCCGGCGGCGGGCGGTGGCCGGCGCAGGGCCGGCCCGGTGCTGCCGCGATCCTTTCACGCCGCGCTGGGCCCGCCGGGCCACGCCCCGGCGCCGGCACCTCGGTTGGCGGCGCGCGCACCGCTGGGCCAGAGTGCGGTGGCCGCCAGACCCTGGACGAGCACGACCCCGACCACGAGGAGCCGCATGACCACCGCCGAGTTCTGGTTCGACCCCGTCTGCCCGTGGGCGTGGATGACGTCGCGCTGGATGACCGAGGTCACCCGGGTGCGCGACGTCGACGTGCGGTGGAGCGTCATGAGCCTCGCGGTGCTCAACGAGGGCCGCGACCTGTCCGAGTCCTACCGGCGCTCGATGGACGCGGCGTGGGGACCGGTCCGCGTCGTGACCGCCGCGCGCCTGGCGCACGGCGAGGACGTCGTCAAGCCGCTGTACGACGCGATCGGCACGCGCCTGCACCCGGGCGGGCGCGCCGGCGAGCGCATGGCCGTCGTCGCCGAGGCCCTGGACGACGTCGGCCTGCCGGCCGAGCTTCTCGCCGCGGCGGACACCGACGAGTACGACGACGCCCTGCGCGCCTCGCACCAGCGCGCGATCGATCTCGTCGGGGACGACGTCGGCACGCCCGTGATCTCGATCGACGGGGCCGCCTTCTTCGGTCCGGTGATGACTCCCGCGCCCAAGGGCGAGGAGGCCGGCCGCCTCTGGGACGGTTTCGTCCTCGTCACCGGCGTCCCGGGGTTCTACGAGCTCAAGCGCTCGCGGACGCAGGGGCCGATCTTCGACTGACGGACCGCGGCGCGCCCCGGCGCGGTCCCGGGAGCGCCCTGGGCCGGCGTCGGGGCGTGTCGCGTTCACCCGTTCGGCCGTGGCATGCTGCCGTGTCGACCGATGGTCGATCAGGTCGGACCGGCAGCGAGGAGCACGATGGCGGACGGGTCGCCCGCGGCGGGCGGGGCTCGCCGTGGCCTGGGTCCGGGACTGACGACGTTCGTCGTCGTCGACGTGATCCTGGTCGTGACGTTCTTCATCCTGCTGGCGATGTCGGGAGGAGGCGGCGGCGGCGAGCCCGTCGCGGAGCCGGAGCCCTCGCCAGCGAGCGTCGAGCCCGAGACCACGCCCGAGGCCAGTGCGCCGGAGGAGCCGGAGGACGTCGAGGCCCTGCCCGCGTTCACCCTGCCGAGCGGCAACATCTGGTGCTCGATGACCGACACGTCGGCGACGTGCACGATCTTCAGCTTCACCTACCCCGCGCCGGACCTCCCCGAGGGCTGCACCGGCACCGCCGGGAACGTGCTCGAGGTCGTCGTGGGCCAGGACCCGCGCTTCGCGTGCGTGGAGGGTTCGCCGCCCTCACCGCCGGAGGGCACGCCCATGCTCGACTACGGACAGGGCTCGACCATCGGCGAGATGACCTGCCTGAGCTCGCGCAACGGGGTCTTCTGCCGCCACAACCCGACCGGCGACGGGTTCTCGCTCGCCCGCGCGGGCGCGCAGTTCTTCTGACGGACGCCCGCCCTCCGACGGAGCGCGCCGTCCTCGCCGGCCGAGCCGGGCGCGCTCCCGCCGGACGTGCCGGCGGGAGCGCGGCGCCTCACCAGATCCGGACGCGCTCCTCGGGGGCGAGGTACAGCGCGTCGCCCGGCTGCACGTCGTACGCGGCGTAGAACTCGTCGAGGTTGCGCACGACGCCGTTGCACCGGAACTCGTTGGGAGAGTGCGGGTCCGTCGCGAGCCGGCGCACCATCTCCTCGTCGCGCATCTTGCTCTGCCACACCTGCGCCCAGCCGAGCAGCACGCGCTGCACGCCGGTGAGGCCGTCGATCACGGGCGCCTCCTCGAGCGGGCGCCCGAGGGCGATGCGGTAGGCCTTGAGCGCGATCGACAGGCCACCGAGGTCGCCGATGTTCTCCCCGACCGTGAGCGCGCCGTTGACGTGGTGCCCCGCGTCGAGCTGCTCCGGGCTGAAGGCCGCGTACTGCTCGACGAGGGCGCGGGTGCGCTTGTCGAACTCGGTGCGGTCCTGCTCGGTCCACCAGTCCTCGAGGCGGCCGGCGCCGTCGTACTTGCTGCCCTGGTCGTCGAACCCGTGCCCGATCTCGTGACCGATGACGGCGCCGATGCCACCGAAGTTGACGGCGTCCTCGGCCTCGGGGTCGAAGAACGGCGGCTTGAGGATCGCGGCGGGGAAGACGATCTCGTTCATGCCGGGGTTGTAGTAGGCGTTGACCGTCTGCGGCGTCATGAACCACTCGTCGCGGTCGACGGGCCGGCCGATCTTGCGCAGCTCCCGGTCCTGCTCGTACGCGTAGGAGCGGCGCACGTTGCCCAGCAGGTCGTCGGCCGTGAGCTCGAGGCCCTCGTAGGACTTCCAGCGGTCGGGGTAGCCGATCTTCGGCGTGAACGCCTCGAGCTTCGCGAGCGCCTTGGCGCGCGTCTGCTCACCCATCCAGTCCAGGCCGGTGATGGACTCGCGGTAGGCCTCGACGAGGTGCGCCACCAGCTCGACCATGCGCTCCTTGTGCGCCGGCGGGAAGTGGCGCTCGACGAAGACCTGGCCGACGGCCTCGCCCAGCGCGCCCTCGACGAGCGAGACCCCGCGCTTCCAGCGGTCGCGCAGCTCGGTCGTGCCGCTGAGGACGGTGCCGTAGAAGTCGAAGTTCGCGCGCACCACCGCGTCGTGCAGGTAGGGGGCGCGGGCGCTGACGAGGTGGTAGCGGAACCAGGCCCGCCAGCGGTCCAGGGGCGCGTCGGCCCAGAGGCGCGCGAAGCCCTCGGCGAAGTCCGGCTCGCGCACGACGAGCTGGTCGAACGCGCTGCTCGGCACCCGGAGCGCGGCCGCCCAGGCGGTCCAGTCGAAGCCCGGCGCGCGCTCGACGAGCCCGGCGAGGGTCATGGGGTTGTACGTGAGGTCGGCGTCGCGGTCGCGCACGACGTCCCAGTGGGCGCCGGCGAGGTCCGTCTCGAGCGCGACGACGTCGTCCGCCCCGGCCTCCGCGGCGCCCGCCTCGAGGCCCGTGAGCCGCAGCATGCGCGCCACGTGCGCGCGGTACTTCTCGCGCACCGGCGCGTACTGCTCCTCGCGGTAGTACGCCTCGTCGGGCAGGCCGAGACCGCCCTGCGTGAGGTGCACGACGTAACGGTCGGGGTCCTTGGCGTCGTTGTCGACCCAGAAGCCGACGGCGCCCGCACCGCCGGTGCGCTGGAGCTCACCGAGCAGGGTCGTCAGCGCGGCGCGGTCCGGCGCGGCGTCGATCGCCGCCAGCTCCTCGCGGAGCGGCTCGAGCGCGAGGCGCTCGACGGTCTCGGTGTCCATGAAGCTCGCGTACAGGGCGCCGACCTGGGCCGCGGCGCCCGTGACCGCGCCACCGGCGGCCACGCTCGCGCCGAGCTCCTCGATGATCGCCCGGACCTGCTCCTCGGCCTCGTCGTGCAGTGCGCGGAAGGCGCCGTCGGCCGCGCGGTCGGCGGGGATCACGTGCTCGGCGAGCCACCGGCCGTTGACGTGGCGGTAGAGGTCGTCCTGGGGGCGCACGGCGGGGTCGAGCGCCGCGCGGTCGATCCCGCTGCGCAGGGTCTCGGTGTCCTGAGGGGTGGTCATCGCCCCAGGTTAGGCGAGCGGCCCGCGGCGGTCGCGCGTGCTGGCAGGATGGCGCCATGCGCATCCACATCGCCGCCGACCACGCCGGGTTCGAGTTCAAGGCGCACCTCGTCGAGCACCTGCGCGCGGGTGGCCACGACGTCGTCGACCACGGCGCCCACGTCTACGACGCGGAGGACGACTACCCGTCGTTCTGCTTCGCGGCGGGCGAGGCCGTCGTCGCCGAACCGGGCAGTCTCGGCATCGTCATCGGCGGCTCCGGCAACGGCGAGCAGATCGCCGCGAACAAGGTGCGTGGCGTGCGGGCGGCCCTCGCGTGGAGCACCGAGACGGCCGCCCTCGCCCGCGCGCACAACGACGCGAACGTGGTCGCGATCGGCGCGCGTCAGCACTCCGTGGACGACGCGACGGCGATCGTCGAGACGTTCCTCGCCGAGCCGTTCAGCGGCAACCCGCGCCACCAGCGCCGCATCGACCAGCTGGCGGCCTACGAGGCCTGACGCCCACGCCGGCGCGGCCGCTCAGAAGCCCCAGCTGCACCCGGGCGCGAGCGGCCAGCCGAACGCCGTGGCGGTCGGCGCCAGCGAGCCGGGGCGTCGCTCGGCGACCAGGCCGGCGCCGGCGAGGGCAGCCAGGCTCGTGCCGCCCAGGTAGGCGGTCCCGAGCTCGCGGACGTCCAGCGCCAGGTCGGCGTCCCGCGACGCCGGTGCCACCTCGGCGCCCTCGGCGTCGCCGCGCAGGTGCCACCGGCCCGTGTTGGCGGGGACGAGGTCGTCCGTCACCTCCAGGACGACGTCGACGGGCGCGGCGTACCGACGCGCCGCGAGGGCGGCCGGGACGTCGAGCACCCGGACCCACACGTGGTCCGGCGTGCGCGGGAGCGCCGCCCGCAGGTCGACGAGCAGGTCCGCGATCGGGTCGTCCACGGGCAGGTGATGCGCCTCGGTGGTCGCCATGAGGTCGAGATCCACCAGGACGCCCCACAGGGCCCGTGCCGCCGCGGGCTCGGCCGCCATGATCTCGCGGACGTCGACGCGCCCCCGCGGGCCTGCGGGGTCCCTGACCGGGGTGCGCCGGAACATGGCGTACCCGACCGGCTCGCCCTCGCGCTCGGCGACGGCGATGCGCAGCGTCTCGGCGCCGTCCCGCAGGGGCTCGGGGTCGTCGAGGAAGACGCGGCGCAGCTCCGGCGTGTCCCGTGTCGCCCAGCCCGGGCGCTCGACGGCGCCGTGGAGCCGGTGCACCAGCGCGTCGTGGCGCTCGGGGTCGAGACGTTCCAGGCGGACGCGCACGTCCCGCCAGCCCGGGACGTCGCGCAGCGCGGCGCCGCGGGGGATGGTGAGCGCCAGCCGCCTCATCGCCATGCCGTACCCGAACCGTCCGTAGATGGCCGGCTCGGCCGCCGTGAGCGCCGAGACGGCCTCCCCACGGGCGAGGCTGCGGCCCACGTGGTCGGCGATCATGGCGCGCAGCAGGCCGCGTCGCCGGTGCGCCGGGTGGACGGCCACCCAGGTCAGGCCGGCGACCGGCGTGCGCGCACCGGGGACCGGGAACGTCGTGAACGGGTAGGACGCGTGGAGGCCCACGAGCTCACCGTCGTCCGTCTCGATGCCGCGCGTGCGCTCCCAGGTCAGGGGCGTCGGCCACGTGTGCGTCTGCGCCTCGATGCTCGTCGGGAACGCCCACGCGTCGAGCGTCAGCATCTCCTCGCGGCGCTCCGCGGTGACGTCCACGAGCCGGTAGCCGCCGGGCAGGGGGGACGGGCGCACGGCCGTGGTGGCCGTGGGGCCGGTGCGGGGCGCGGTGGGCTCGGAGCCGGGTGAGTTCACGGCCCCATCCTGGCCGCGCGGCGCGCCCGGGTCACCCCGTTTCGGCACGGGAGGGCCGCGAGGGGCCCGCGCTCGGTAGCCTCGCCCCGTGAGCCTCGCCGCAGCGCCACGCCCGGTGGCACGGACGAGGCGGACCCGTGCCGGTGCCCCGCGCCGCCTGCGGCGCCTGCGCGCCCCGCGCCGCTCGGCGCCCCTGAGCCGCCAGGTGCTCTCGGGAGCCGCGCTCGTCGCCGCCTCGGGCCTGGCGGCGGCCGGGATGATCGTCGAGCCGCGGTGGGTCCCGCCCGGCGTCATGCTCTTCGTCATCCTGCTCGGCGTGTTCGTGCTCCGCCTGCGGGCGATGGTGGTGCTCTGCGTGGCCGTCGCCGTGCAGGTGGCCGCCCTCGAGCTCACCGGACGCGTGCGTCTCGCCCCGGGAGAGCTCGCGGTGCTCGTCCTGGCCATCGCCTGCGGGCTGGCCTTCGTCCGGTCCCGGGAGCGGCGGGGCCTGCAGGGCGCGGCGAGCGACCTCATGCTCGTCGACCTGCGGGACCGGCTCGTGCAGCACGGCCGCATCCCGCCCCTGCCCGAGCGCTGGCGGGTCGACAGCCTCGTGCGCTCCGCCTACGGGGAGGCGTTCTCGGGCGACTTCGTCGTCGCCGCGCGGAGCCAGCACGACCTGCAGCTCGAGATCGTCCTCGTCGACGTCTCCGGCAAGGGCCAGGAGGCCGGCGTGCGCTCGCTCCTGCTGTCGGGCGCCTTCGGCGGGCTGCTGGGCGCGATGCCGCGCGAGATGTTCCTGCCGGCGGCCAACGACTACCTCCTCGCGCAGGCCTGGGAGGAGGGCTTCGCGACGGCGGTCCACGTGGCCGTGCGCCTCGACACCGGCCGCTTCTGGATCTCCACCGCGGGCCACCCGCCGGCGGTCCACCTGCACGCCGGCTCGGGCCGGATCGAGACCGTCGACACCTCCGGGGGGCCCGCGCTGGGGGTCGTGCGGGCGCCGGTCTTCGCCGTGCACGAGGGGCAGCTGGAGCGGGGGGACACGCTCATGGTCTACACGGACGGCCTCATCGAGTCCCCGGGCTCCGACGTCGAGCTGGGCATCGACCGGCTCATGGGCCAGGCCGAGCGCATCGTCTCGACCCGGACCGGCGGCGCCGACGCGGTCCTCGCCGGCGTCCGCGCGGGGGAGGGCGACGACCGCGCGCTGATCCTCATCCACCGCGACTGACGCCCCGTGGACGACGACTACCTCGAGGCGGTGCTCGACCTCGTCGCGCAGGTGCCCGCCGGGCGCGTGGTCACCTACGGGACGGTCGCCGAGGTCCTGGCGGACGCGCTCGGACGCGGCGGCCCTCGCCAGGTCGGGCGGGTCATGGCGCGCGCCGGCGCGGACCTGCCCTGGTGGCGGGTGGTCAACGCGTCGGGCCTGCCGCCCGCCCACCTGCGGGGCGAGGCCCTCGACCGGCTCGCGGCCGAGGGCTGCCCGCTGCTCGGGCACGGCGAGGCGCGCCACGTGGCGGTGCGCCGTGCGCTGTGGTGGCCGGACGACGACCGCGACGACGCGCCGCGCTGACCACTCAGCCCAGCGCCCGCCGGGAGCTGATCACCCCGGTGTCGAAGCCCGCGAGGTGCAGCCCGCCGTGGAACCGCGCGTGCTCGATCTTGACGCACCGGTCCATGACCACGTCCAGACCCGCGGCCTCGCCGCGCCGGGCGACGTCCTCGTGCCAGGAGCCGAGCTGGAGCCACAGCGTCCGCGCCCCCACCGCGACCGTCTCGTCCAGGACGCTCGGCAGGTCGTCGTGCCGGCGGAAGACGTCGACGAGGTCGGGCACCACGGGCAGGGCGTCGAGCGAGGGATACACCGGGCGCCCGAGGATCTCGGTCGCCCGCGGGTTGACGAAGTACACGTCGTAGGGCGACGACGACAGCAGGTACGTCGCGACGAAGTAGCTCGCGCGCGAGGCGTTCGCCGACGCGCCGACGAGGGCGATCGACCGCGTCCGGCGCAGGATCGCCAGGCGCTCGGCGGCGCTGGGCCCTGCCCACGTGCGGGCGGTCGGGGCGGGCGCCGGCAGGGCGCAGGCGACGGCGTCGGCCGGTGGCTCGAGGCTCATGCGGGGACCTCCGTGGGGACGGGCGCGACGGCGGGACCCACCGCGGCGTCCAGGGCCTGGTCGAGGTCCCAGAGGATGTCCTCGACGTCCTCCAGTCCGACGCTGATGCGGACCAGGTCCGCCGGGACGCCGGCGGCCTCGAGCTGTTCGGGCGAGAGCTGCTGGTGCGTGGTCGACGCCGGGTGGATGACCAGGGTGCGCGAGTCGCCCACGTTGGCCAGGTGGCTCGCGAGCTGGAGCGACTCGATGAAGCGTCGCCCGGCGTCGCGGCCCGGCACGTCGTCCGAGCCGCGCAGGCCGAACGCGAACACCGCGCCCGGCCCCGCCGGCAGGTACCGCGCGGCGCGCTCGTGGTGCGGGTGGGAGGGCAGGCCGGCCCAGTTGACGTAGCCGACCCGCGGGTCGGCCTCGAGCCACGCCGCGACGGCGCGCGTGTTCGCCAGGTGCGCGTCGAGGCGCTGCGGCAGGGTCTCGACGCCCTGGAGGAGGTTGAACGCCGACTGCGGGGACAGCGCCGGTCCGATGTCGCGCAGCTGCTCGGAGCGCAGCTTGGTGAGGAACCCGTACTCGCCGAAGTTCTCCCACCACGAGACGCCCCCGTACGAGGCCACCGGCTCGGTCATCTGGGGGAACTTCCCGTTGCCCCAGTCGAAGCGCCCGCTCTCGACGACGACGCCGCCGAGCGTGGTGCCGTGCCCGCCCAGGAACTTCGTGACCGAGTGGATGACGACGTCCGCCCCGTGCTCGATCGGGCGGCACAGGTACGGCGTCGCGAGCGTCGCGTCGATGACCAGGGGGACGCCCGCGGCGTGCGCCACCTCGGCGAGGCCGGCGATGTCGGTGACCTCGCCCGAGGGGTTCGCGACGACCTCCGCGTAGACCACCTTCGTCTCCGGCCGGATCGCCGCCGCGTAGTCGGCCGGGTCGGTGCCGGGGACGAACGTCGTCGCGACCCCGAAGCGCCGCAGGGTGACGTCGAGCTGGGTGACCGTGCCGCCGTAGAGCGAGGCGGCGGCCACGACGTGGTCGCCCGCGCCGACGAGCGCGGCGAAGGTGATGAACTCCGCCGACATGCCCGACGCGGTGGCGACCGCGCCGATGCCGCCCTCGAGCGAGGCGATGCGCTCCTCGAGCGCCGCCACCGTCGGGTTCCCGATGCGCGAGTAGATGTTGCCGTACTTCTGGAGCGCGAAGAGGTTCGCCGCGTCGGCCGTGTCGCTGAAGACGAAGCTCGTCGTCTGGTAGATCGGCACGGCGCGGGCGCCGGTCGTGGCGTCGGGGACGCCGCCCGCGTGCAGGGCGCGCGTGCGGAACCCCCAGCGCCGGTCGCTCGTGGGTGCCTGCGGGGTGTCCGTCACTGGACCGTCTCCTTCGGGTGGGCGTGCGCGTGGGTGTGGGGCGCGTGCCGGGCGGCGAGCACGGCCTGGATGCGGGCGAGGGCGCCGGGGTCCTGCAGCGAGGTGACGTCGCCCAGGGCGCGGCCGGCGACGAGGTCGGCGAGCAGGCGGCGCACGATCTTGCCCGAGCGCGTCTTGGGCAGGTCCGGCACGACGACGACGTCCCGCGGCTTGGCGATCGGCCCGATCTCGCGCGCGACGTGCGTGCGCAGCGCCGCGGCGACGTCGGCCGCGTACGCGACCCAGGCGGCCGCGTCCGCCGCCGCGGCCGGGGCGCGCGCCGGGATGACGAACGCCGCCACGGCCTGACCGGTGGTCGGGTCGTCGACGCCCGTCACGCCCGCCTCGCCGACCAGCGGGTGGGCCACCAGCGCCGACTCGATCTCGATCGTCGAGAGGCGGTGCCCGGAGACGTTGATGACGTCGTCGACCCGGCCCAGCAGCCAGATGTCGCCGTCGGCGTCGTAGCGGGCGCCGTCGCCGGCGAAGTAGTAGCCCTGCGCGGCGAAGCGCGACCAGTAGGCGTCGCGGTAGCGCTCCGGGTCGCCCCACACGGTCCGGGCCATGCCCGGCCAGGTGCGGTCCAGGACGAGGAGGCCGCCGGCGCCGGGCGCGACCTGCTCGCCGCGCTCGTCCACGACCTTCGCCGAGATGCCGGGGAGCGGACGCGTCGCCGACCCGGGCTTCAGCGTGCTCACCCCCGGCAGCGGGGCGATCATCGCCGCGCCCGTCTCCGACTGCCACCACGTGTCCACGATCGGGGCGTGACCGCGGCCGACCTGCTCGTGGAACCACACCCAGGCCTCGGGGTTGATGGACTCGCCCACCGTGCCCAGCAGCCGCAGGCTCGACAGGTCCCAGGTGTCGGGCAGGCCGTCCGGGTACCACGTCATGAAGGTCCGGATCAGGGTCGGGGCCGTGTAGTAGGTCGTGACGCCGTAGCGCTCGATGATCTCCCAGTGCCGTCCGGGGTGCGGCGTGCCGGGTGTGCCCTCGTAGATCACCTGCGTGACGCCGTTCGCGAGCGGTCCGTAGATCTCGTAGGTGTGGGCGGTGACCCACGCGAGGTCCGCGGTGCACCAGTGCACGTCGTCCTCGCGGACGTCGAAGACCGCCCAGTGCGTCCACGCCGCCTGGGTGAGGTAGCCGCCGGCCGTGTGGACCAGCCCCTTGGGCTTGCCGGTCGTGCCGGAGGTGTACATCACGAACAGCGGCGTCTCGGCGTCGAAGGCCTCGGCGTCGTGCACGTCGGACGCCCCGTCGACGACGTCGTGCCACCACACGTCGCGCCCCGGCGTCCAGGGCACGTCGGGCGTGAGGTCGCCCGTGCGCCGCACGACCAGGACGTGCTCGACGTGGTCCAGGCCCGCGACGGCGGCGTCGGCGCTCGGCTTGGTCGCCACCGCGGCGCCGCGCCGGAACTGGCCGTCCGACGTCACCAGGAGCGTGGCGCCGGTGTCCTGCAGCCGGAAGCGCACCGCCTCGGCGGAGAACCCCCCGAACACGAGCGAGTGGACCGCGCCGATGCGCGCGATCGCGAGCGTCACGACGACGGTCTCGAGCAGCACGGGCAGGTAGACCACGACGCGGTCGCCCCGGCCGACGCCGAGCGCCAGCAGGGCGTTCGCGGCGCGGGAGACCTCGCGCTGGAGCTCGGCGTAGGTGACGCTGCGCCGGTCGCCCGGCTCGCCCTCGACGTGCAGGGCGACCTTGTCGCCGCGGCCCGCCGCCACGTGCCGGTCGACGCAGTTCACGGCCACGTTGAGGCGCCCGCCCTCGAACCACGTGGCGCGCGGGACGGTGAGCTCACCCGGGCGGTCGGGGTCGGGCACCGCGGGCGCCCAGGTGTGGGCGGTGTGCCACGGCTGCGCCCACTCGAGGCGCTCGGCGGCCCGCTCCCAGAAGCCGACGTGGTCGGCGTCGCCCTCGGCCGCCAGGCGCGCGTGGTCCGCCGGGGTGACGTTGGCGCTCGCGCGCAGGTGCGCCGGGGCGGGGTAGGCGCGGTCCTCGGTGAGCAGCGCCGCGATCGCGTCGGACGCGCTCGCGGGGCGGGGGAGCGTGACGGGCTGGATGTCTACCACCGGCGCAGGAGCCTCTTCTCGGCGACGCCGATGAGGGCGTCGGTCAGCTTGCCCAGCACCGCGAGGGTGACGAGGGAGAGCAGGATGCGGTCGACCCGACCGTTGTTGGTCGAGTCGGTGAGCAGGAAGCCGAGGCCCATCGACGACGCGATGAGCTCGGCCGCCACGAGGAACAGCCACGACTGCGCGAGCGCCAGCCGCAGCCCGGACACGACGGCGGGCGTCGCCGCGGGCAGCTGGACACGCAGCAGCAGCGCGGGTCCGCGCAGGCCGTAGGCCCGGCCCACCTCGACCAGGTGCGGGTCGACGTGGCGCAGCGCCGAGGCGACGGTCGTGTAGACGGGGAAGAAGGCGCCCACCGCGACGAGCAGGACCTTCGAGTCCTCGTTGATCCCGATCCACAGGATGAACAGCGGCACCCACCCGAGCGACGGCACGGCCCGCACGGCCCCGACCGTGCTGGCCAGGAGCGAGTCCGCGAGCCGGGACAGCCCCACGAGCGCCCCCGCGCCGAGCCCGGCGAGCGACCCGATGAGGAACCCGAGCAGCACCCGCTGGACGGAGATCTGGATGTGCGTGCCGAACGTCGGGCCGTTCTCCCAGGTCGCCAGCTCGACGCCCGCCCGGACCACGGCGCCGGGGGAGGGCAGCTGGTGGGGCGCGAAGGTCCCCGTCACCTCCGTGGCGACGTACCACGCGAGGAGCACGAGCACCGGCACGACGAGCGAGAGCGCGACGCGCCCGGCCCGGCCCACGCCCCGGCGCGCCGCACCGTCGGCCGCCGGGCGCGGGCGCTCGACCGTCACGACCCCGTGCTGCGTGACGAGGGCGGGGTCGGACGGCGCGGCGTCCTGCGGTCCCGCGTGCGGACCCCGCGGCAGGTCCGGCGCGCGCGGCGGACGGCGGTCCTGGTCCGCGGCGGGCCCCGCGCCGGTGCTCCCGAGCACACTCATGTCGGCTCCTCGGCTCGCTGCCGGTCAGTCCGCGATCGTGGACGCGTCGGCCTGCTCGGCGAACTGCGTGTCGAACAGCTCGTCGATCGCCGTGTCGATCTGCTCCTGGGACCGGACGTCGCCGGACTCGACGAAGATCGGGCCGACCACCTCGAGCACGTCCCGCTGCGCGTCGCCGGGCACGACGTCGAGGTCGATCACCGTGCGCTCGAGGATCACCTTCTGCGCGACCGCGAGGTCGATCGCCGCGACGTCGGCGAGGATCTGCGCGGTCTCGTCCGGGTGCTCCAGCGCCCACGCGCGCGCCCGCTCGTACGCGTCGAGCACGAGCTGCGCGAGGTCGGGGTTCGAGTCGATGAACTCCTGCGTCGCGTTGAGGAAGCCGTAGGTGTTGAAGTCGATGTTGCGGTAGATCAGCTGCGACCCGGCCGTGGCCTCGCTCGCCGCCATCAGCGGGTCGAGCCCCGACCACGCGTCGACGGCACCGGACTCGAGCGCCGCCTTGCCGTCCGCGTGCTGCAGGTTCTGGACCTCGACGTCGCCCAGGGCGACGCCGTGCTCCTCGAGGGACTGGAGCAGGAAGAAGTACGGGTCGGTGCCCTTCGTGGCCGCGACCGAGCGGCCGGCGAGCTGCTCGACGGAGGTGATGTCCGAGCCCGCGGGGACGACGATCGCCGACCACTCCGGCTGGGTGTAGAGGCCGATCGTGCGGATCGGGGAGCCGTTGGCGCGGGCGAGCAGGGCGGCGGAGCCCGCCGTGGAGCCCACGTCGACGGCGCCGGCGCGCAGCGCCTCGTTGGCCTTGTTGGACCCCGCCGACTGGACCCAGTTCACGGTGACGTCGTCGCCGAGCGTCGCCTCGAGCCAGCCCTCCTCCTTGATGATCAGGCTGAGCGGGTTGTACGTGGCGAAGTCGATGGTCAGGACGTCGTCGCTCCACGCCTCGTCGCCGGCGGACGCCGCCGGCTCGGGCGCCTCGTCGATGGTTGCGGAGCCCTCGCCGGCCGCGCAGCCGCCGAGCATCAGGGCGACGGCAGCGGTCGCCGCGGTGACGGACAGCGTGGTGCGGATGCTCATGGCTTCTCCAGGACGGGCGGGCGGCCGGTGGCCGCCTGGGTGGGTGGTGCGCGGGTGGTGGTGCGGCGGTGCGGTGGTGCGCGGTCGGTGGTGCTCTGGGTCAGATCGAGTGGTGCTGGTCGGGGTCGACCGGCTCGTGGTGGCTCGGGACGCCGAGGCCGTCGAGGAGCCGCGCGCGCAGCAGCGCGAGCTCGGCGTCGGCCCGGTCGCGCGGCCGGGCGCCGGGGACCGTGACGACGCTGCGGACGCCGGCCGGCGCGGACCGGGGCGCGCTGTCGGCGCGGCCGAGCAGGACCACGCGGTCGGCGAGGTACAGCGCCTCGTCGACGTCGTGCGTCACGAGCAGGACGGTGGTGGGCTCCGCCGCGTGCACGTCGAGCAGGAGGTCCTGCATCTGCAGGCGGGTCAGCGCGTCCAGCGCCCCGAACGGCTCGTCCAGCACCAGGACCCCCGGGTTGCGGGCCAGCGCCCGGGCGAGCGACGCGCGCTGCGCCATGCCGCCCGAGACCTGGCGGGGCCGGTACCCCGTGCAGTCGCCGAGGCCCACGAGCTCGAGCAGCTCGGTGACCCGGCGCGCGCCCGCGGCCCGGTCGGTCCCGCGCGGCAGGCCGATCGCGACGTTCTGCGCCAGCGTGCGCCACGGCAGCAGGCGCGGCTCCTGGAAGGCGACGGCGCAGCGGGCGTCGACCCCGGTGACCGGCCGCCCGTCGATGAGGATCTCCCCGGTCGTGGGCGTGTCGAGACCCGCGACCTGGCGCAGGAGCGTCGACTTGCCGCAGCCCGACGCCCCCAGGAGCGCCACGATCTCCCCGGGGACCAGCTCGAGGTCGACGTCGGCCAGGACGGGCTTGGGTGCGCCGCGACGGTCGCGGGCAGGGAACGTCCGGCCGACGCCGCGCACGGCGACGCCGTGGGCCGGGTGGGTGCGCACGCTGGTGGGGGCGGAGATCGCCATGACGGGTCCTCGGGTCCTGCCGGCACGCGAGCGAGGGCTCGCGCCGGGCCGCGGGAGAGCGGGGCGGGGAGCGGGGGTGAGCGCCGGCGGCCTAGGTCCGTCGTCGGGCCGGGACGGACCGGCTCAACCGAGGCGGTGCGTCAGGCGCCGGCGCGTGGCATGCACAGACAGCAGCCACAGCCGAAGGGCATCATCGGCAGCGCCATCGACACGTCCTGGAGACGGTGCACGGCGCTACCTCCCTTCGGTCGGGTCCCGCGCGGACCCGGCGGGAGCCGGTCCGACATGCGAGACGGGTTGCCCGCTGGGCAAGACCCTCGTCGCGAGGCTAGGCGCGCGGCGGGCGGCAGGGCAACGCCCCGGGGAGTTCGTACCGCATGGCGAGACGCGCGTCTCAGGAACGCGCGGGCGGCCGCAGGAGCGCCGTGAGCACGAGCCCGGCGGTCAGGCCCCAGAAGGCCGAGCTGATGCCGGCGAGCTGGAGGCCCGACGCCGTCACGAGGAGCGTGACCGCCGGTGCCACGGCCGCCACGCCGACCCGGGTCGCGAACGCGCCCCGCAGCGCCGCCGCGAGGGTCGCGACCAGGGCGAGGCCCGCCGCCGCCTCGACCAGGCCCCCGGGCGCGGCCAGTGCGATCGCGGCCACACCCGCCGACGCGAGCCCGACGGTCACGTAGCCGAGTCCGGCGGTCACGGCGGCGCGCCAGCGGCGCTCGGGATCGGGCCCGGCCTCCGGTCCGGCCACCAGCGCCGCGCTGATGGCGGCGAGGTTGATCGCGTGTCCGCCGAACGGGGCGACGAGCACCGTGCCGAGGCCGGTGGTGAGCAGCACGGGGCGCAGCGAGGGGTGGTAGCCGAACCCGGCCAGCACGGCGAGCCCCGACAGGTTCTGCGACGCCATGGTCACCACGAAGAGCGGCACGGCGAGGGACACGACGGCGGCCACGGTGAGGGCCGGCGTGGTCCACACGAGGTCGGGCAGCCACGCGGACGCGTCCAGGTCGCGGACCGCGGGGGAGGTGAAGGCCAGCCCCGCGGCCGCGACGAGGGCCGCGGGCGAGGCCCACCGCGGCGCGAGCCGCAGCAGGAGCGCCCACACGACCACCACGGGCGCCACGAGCAGGGGCGCCTCCGCGAGGCCACGGACCGGCGCGAGGCACAGGTCCAGCAGCACGCCTGCGAGCATCGCGGCCGCGAGGTCGCCCGGGATGCGCCGGACGAGCTCCGCGAGGGGCGTGACGAGCCCGACGGCGGCGAGCAGGAGGCCGCACACGGCGAATGCGCCGACCGCGGCCGCCCAGCCGCCCTCGACGGCGCCGGTGGTGGCCAGGAGCGCCGCACCCGGGGTGGACCAGGCGACCGTCACCGGCTGGCGCGTGCGCAGCGCGAGCAGCACGGTCGCGAGCCCCATCCCGACGCTCACCACCATGAGCCCGGAGGCGGCCTGGGCGCCGGTGGCCCCGACGGCCCGCAGGCCCGCGAGGACCACCGCGAACGAGCTGGTGAAGCCGACCACCGCCGCGACGACGCCCGCCGTGGTGGTCTGGTCCGGTGCTCGCACGGGGCGCACCCTAGGGCGCGCGCCGGTGTCGTGGCCCGTGCCGGTCCATGCCTCGGTCAGTCGGTCGGGACCTCGCGCCGGCTCGCCAGGGTGTTGAGCAGGGCGGCGGCCGTCGCGGCGTCGTCGACGGTGACCACGACCCGCCGGCCGCCGGTGCGGTGGACGCGCAGCGCGTCGCCGCCGCGCACGACGACCCCGGTGGTGCCGTCACGGCCGGTGCGCAGCCCCCACCCGCCGAACTCGGCGAAGGGCCGCGCCGGGACCACGTCGGCGCGCTCGATCTCGTCCAACGGCACGCGCAGGACGGGCGCGCGCACCACCGAGCGTGCCGCCAGCCCGTCACGGTCGACGGTGACCGTCCACTGCAGCATCGCGGCGACCACCGCCCCGACGACCACGGCGATCGCGCCCGAGAGCCACCAGGTCCCGGTCATGGCGCCGACGATCAGCGCCGGCGCCACGACGGCGAGGCACATGGCGGCCGGGTGGCGCGGCCCCGCCCGGCGCACCCACACCGCGCTCTCGGAGTCGCCGAGCGCGAGCCGCGGGGCATCGGCGGGCGGCACGGAGCGCGCGGGACGCGGCGTGTCACCGGGGACGAGGCACGCGACGGCCAGCGCGGCGGCGCTCACGACGACGGCGCCGAGGGCGACCTGCCCGCCGCCGGAGGGCGCGGCCGACGCGTCGGCCAGCCCACGCTGGCCGACGAGCGACGCCAGGAGGGTCACCTGCATGAACCCGGCGAACCACACGGCCATGCCGCAGGCGAAGCGGCGCGTCATCGCGGCCTGGCCGGCGAAGGCGCCGACACCGGCCATGACCAGGCAGAAGACCGCCGTCGTCGCCGCGATGCCGAGCACGAGCGGCGGGAGCGCGCTGTACCCGTCGACGCCGTCGGCGCCCCAGTGCGACGCGACCGGGTCCGGCAGCTCGCCGCGCCAGGACCAGACCACCAGGAGGCCGGCGAGGGTCAGGAGGGCGGGCACGAGCAGGGTCCAGATCAGCGTCGTGCGCCGGTGCGGAACCGGCCCGGGCAGGACGGGGCGCGCGTCGGGTCCGGCGGTCGTCATCGGAGTGCCTCCTTGAGCAGGGCGATGGTGGTCTCGGGGGCGACGCCGAGCCGGCGCGCCGTGGCGGCGACCTCGGCCACCGCGGCCTGCAGCGGCGTGAAGTCGACCGCGACGTCGGCGCTCACCACCGCGCCGCGGCCGCGGCGCAGCTCGATGAGGCCTTCGTCGCGCAGCTCCTGGTAGGCCCGCAGGACCGTGTGCAGGTTGACGTCCAGGGACGCGGCGAGGTCGCGCGCCGAGGGCAGGCGCTCACCCGGGGCGACGTCGCCGCGCGCGATCGCCGAGCGCACCTGCGCGGCGAGCTGCGCGAACAGGGGCTCGGTCGAGCCGGCGTCGATCCGGAAGAGCATGGAGCCAGCATAGTTGTTACCCGACAACTAGAACAAGGGCTGGACGCCGTCGTCGGCCACGCGGACGGTCGGGGCCTCGCCCCGGTTCCAGCGGAACAGCACCAGGTGCCACAGTCCCGGCCGTTGCCGCGAGGGGTCGATCAGCCCGTTCGCGCCGGCGTCCAGGAGCCGGTCCCTGACCGTCCACGACGGCGGGGTGCCGCCCGAGGCGGCGATCTCCTGCCACGGGGCGGCGGCGTCCGCCGGCGAGATGCCGGCGGACTCCAGGGCGGCCCGATCCCGCAGGTCGACGATGCCGGACGCCTCGACCTCGATCCGGAGGATCTCGAGCGCCGCCGACCGCGCTGCCCGGTGGGCGGTCATCGCGACCCCGACGCCCTCGACCGACGAGCTCAGGTAGAGCGTCGGCTCGTCGGGCCTCGAGTAGCGCCCCGCCGAACGCGAGCCGGTGATCGCGTGCTCACGGAACCGGGGATCGACCGCCCGCTAGAACGTGCCGCGCACCGTCGGGGCGAACAGCACGTCGGCAGGGGGCACGGAGCCATCCCACCAGGGCGCCCTCGGGCCGGCCACCCGTGGGCCGCACGGCAGAGAGGGACTCAGAGCGAGCGGACGATGTCCACGGCCTGCTCGAGGCTCAGCATCGGGAGCCGGCGCATGACCGCGCGGGTGGCGGCGAGCTCGCCCTCGGTGTCGCGGACGGTCCGTAGCGCGTCCTGGTCGAGGCCGGCCCGAGCGGCCAGCAGCGATCCGGCGAAGGTGCGCGCGAGCTCCTCCCGCCGCCGTCGCCTGTCCACGGTGGTCGTCGCCGTCACGACGACAGCCAGGACGACGGCGAAGCCGCCCGCGACCGCGGACGCCGCAGGTCCCTGCGCCGCCGCGACCGCGAGCGCGCCGGTCACCCCGAACGCGAGGAGCCACATGAGCACGCGCAGCACGCGCCGGCGCCGGATCTCGTCGGCACCGGGCGGGCCGCCCAGGGGTCGGCCCTGCGTCATCGACATCTCGTCCCCCGTCGCCATCGTGGAGGCGCCAGGGTAGGGGCCGGCGCCGCGGGCGCCACCCGCCGGACGGGTGCTCCTGAGTCGCGGCCTAGATGTAGAGGGCGGGATCCTCGACGTGCTCGACGACCGGGGACGCCACGGGACGGCTCCGGACCACCGCGGGCACCCCGACGGCGGTGGCCCCGGCCGGGACGTCCTTGACCACGACCGCGTTCGCGCCGATCTGCGCGCCGTCGCCCACCCACACGGGACCGAGGATCTTCGCCCCCGCGCCGACGACGACGCCGTCGCCGAGCGTCGGGTGGCGCTTGCCGCGGCGCATCGCCTTGCCGCCGAGCGTCGCGCCGTGGAACAGGACGACGTCGTCGCCCACGACAGCCGTCTCGCCGATGACGATGCCCATGCCGTGGTCGATGAAGAGCCGTCGGCCCAGCAGCGCGGCGGGGTGGATCTCGATGCCGGTGGCGGCCCGCACCGCCTGCGAGAGCAGGCGGGCGGGCAGCCGCAGCGCGGGCTCGCGCCACATGCGGTGGGCCACCCGGTACGCCCACACGGCGTGGACGCCCGGGTAGGCCAGGGCGACCTCGAGCAGGGTGCGCGCGGCCGGGTCACGCCGACGAGCGGCGTAGAGGTCCTCGCGCAGGACCCGCAGGAAGCGCCAGAGGTGCTCCACGCGTCAGTCCATCAGGTCCGAGTAGAGGACCGACGTCAGGTAGCGCTCGCCGAAGGACGGGACGATGACGACGATCAGCTTGCCCGCGTTCTCGGGGCGCTGGGCGACCTGGACGGCGGCGTGGATCGCGGCACCGGAGGAGATGCCGACGAGCAGGCCCTCGCGCTGCGCGGTGTCGCGCGCGACGCGCACGGCGGTCTCGGCGTCGACGTCGATGACCTCGTCGTAGACCGACGTGTCCAGGATCTCCGGCACGAAGTTGGCCCCGATGCCCTGGATCTTGTGCGGGCCGGGCTGGCCACCGTTGAGGATCGGCGACTCGGCCGGCTCGACGGCGATGACCTGCACGCCCGGCTTGCGCTCCTTGAGGACCTGCCCGACGCCGGTGATGGTGCCGCCCGTGCCGATGCCGGCGACGAGGATGTCGACCTGGCCGTCGGTGTCCGCCCAGATCTCCTCCGCCGTGGTCGCGCGGTGGATCGCCGGGTTCGCCTCGTTCGCGAACTGGCGGGCCAGGATGGCGCCCGGGCGCTCGGCCGCGATCTGCTCGGCGCGGGTGACGGCGCCCTTCATGCCCTCGGAGCCCGGGGTGAGCACGAGCTCGGCGCCGAAGGCGCGCAGCAGGGCCCGGCGCTCCTTGGACATCGTCTCGGGCATCGTGAGCACGACGTCGTAGCCGCGCGCCGCGCCGACCATGGCCAGCGCGATGCCCGTGTTGCCGCTCGTCGCCTCGACGACCGTGCCGCCCGGGGGCAGCTCGCCGGACGCCTCGGCGGCGTCGATGATCGCGACGCCGATGCGGTCCTTGACCGAGCTCGCGGGGTTGTAGAACTCGAGCTTGGCGGCGACGGTCGCCCCGGCGCCCTCGGTCACGCGGTTGAGGCGGACCAGGGGCGTGCCGCCGATGAGCTTGGTGACGTCGTCGTGGATGCGTGCCATGGGGAGTCCTCGTCTGTGAGCCTGCGGACGCAGGTCGCCGAGCGTGCGGCGGGTGGGAGTGGAAGACAGATCTCGTTGATCGCTGCTGCAGCGGTGAACCACACGGCGGTGGCGATCATTCCGCTGCGGGGGCGAGCGCCGGGAGCGGGGAGGTCGACCGGGGCGTCCGCACACGGGGACGCACGCCCGGCCGGCGCGTGCCGGCGCTCTACCGACAGGAGGCGCGACAGGGCCCGTCGGGGGTGACCCCCGCCGGACGTCCGCTCGCGCGCTGCACGGTCGGGACGCTAGCGCGCGCCGCTCGCCCGCGGCAATCGCGGCCCGCGGGCGCGCCACCCGCTAGCCTGCCCTGCGTCGGCGCCCCCCGCGCGCCACCGCCCCCAGGAGGTCCCGTGCGCCTGCTCGACCGGCCGC
>NZ_JACEXH010000002.1:0-58231 GCF_014525465.1 Actinotalea sp. JY-7885
CCCGCGCGCCGCCCGCCCCCGCGTCGGCATCGTCGCGCCCGACGACCGCCGGTTCGTCGTCGCGGTCGCCGCGACGCTGCGGGCGGGCGCGGACGCCGTGCTCATCGGGCCGCGGTCGGGCGAGCTCGAGGTGTCAGGCGTCGTCGAGCGCGAGCGCGTGGTGGCGCTCCTGCGTGTCCCCGCCGAGGCGTCCGGGCCCTGGGCGTTGACCCGCACGTCCGTGGTGACGTCGCGCGACGGCCGGCGTGAGGCCGGCCGGCGGGACCGCGCGCCGCGCGTCGTGCTGCTCACGGCCGGGACGACGGGCGCCCCCGTGTCGACCGCGGGATCGCCCTCGACGGCCCGGCTCGTCCCGCAGCTGGCGCTGCTGGCGGCGACGGGCGTCCGGGCGGGCAGGCCGGTGCTGGTCCTGCCGCCCCTGTTCCACGGGCACGGTTTCGGCGTGCTGACGGCGGGGCTCCTCGTCGGCGCGCCCGTCGTGACCGCGGGCGAGCGCTCCGGCGCGGGGATCTGCGCGGCGGCCCGGCGGTACGGCGCCGCCGTCGTCACGGGGGTGCCCGTGCACCTCCAGCGCCTCGCCGACCACCTGGCCGCCGGGTGCCCGGACGCCCCCCGGCTGCACCGGGTGGTGAGCGGCTCCGCGGGCCTGCGGCCCGACGTCGCCGCGCGCCTGGCCCGTCAAGCCGACGGGGTGGTCGATCTCTTCGGCTCGACCGGCACGGGCACGCTCACCGTCGCGACCACCGCCGACCTCGCGGCGGCGCCCGGGTGCGTCGGTCGCCCGGTCGCCGGGGTCCGGGTCGCGGTGGTCGACGACGCCGGCCGCGAGGTCCCGCGCGGGACGTCCGGCCTGCTCGTCGCCGTCGAGCGCGGACGCCTGGTCCCGACGGGCGGGGGACGCCTGGTCCCGACGGGCGACCGGGCCGTCCTCGACCGGGCCGGCCGCGTGAGGCTCGCAGGCCGCGCCGATGCCGTCGTCGTCAGCGGCGGCGAGAACGTCCACCCGGGCGAGGTCGAGGCGTTCCTGGTCGCGCGGCCGGGGGTGCGCGACGCGGTGGTCGGCGCCGTGCCGGACGCCGTGCACGGCACCCGCCTGGTGGCCGACGTGGTGCTGGACGCCGCGGGCCCCCTGACGCCCGCGTCGGCGCCGCAGGAGCTGCGCACCGCCGTTCGCGCGCTCCTCGCTCCGCACAAGGTGCCGCGCGAGGTGCGGGTGGTCGACGAGCTCGACCGCTCGGCGGTCGGCAAGGCGCGGCTGCGGTCGTAGTCGCGGGAGCTACTGGCGGCCCAGCACCCAGCCGTGCGGCGCGGCGAGCTCGTCGGCCGCAGCCGGTCCCCACGAGCCCGGCGCGTACGGCAGGGGGTCGGGGCGGTCCTCACCGAGCAGGGGCTCGAACGTGCGCCATGCGGCCTCGAGGCCGATCGGCGTCGTGAAGAGCGTGCGGTCCCCCTGGAGCACGTCGTGCATGAGCGACGCGTACGCGGGCAGCGGCTCCCCGGGCGTGACGTCGTCGAGGAGCATCGTCGCGGTGCCGCGCGCCAGGTCGAGGTCGGGCCCGGGCTTCTTCACCGCCGTCGTCAGCGCGATCTCGCCGTCGCCGGCCAGCGAGAGGCTGATCGCGCCCGCCGGCACCTCGTCGCCGAACAGGTGCACGGGGTCGCGTCGCAGGACCAGCGTCACGCGCTGCGCGGACGCCGCCATCCGCTTTCCGGTTCGCAGCAGGAACGGCACGTCGCGCCAGCGCTCGTTGTCGATCCACAGGCGTGCCGCGATGAACGTGTCGGTCGTCGAGCCCTCGCGGACCCCCTCGATGTCCTGGTACCCCTCGAACTGGCCGAGGACGACGTCATTCACGGGGTCGAGGGGCCGGAAGTCGCCGATCGCGTCCTCCCGCGCCCGCACGAGGTCCGAGACCGCCAGGTGCCGCGGCGGTTCCATCGCGACCTGGCCGGCGACCTGGAACAGGTGGCTGACGACCATGTCGAGCGCAGCGCCGGTGGCGTCGTAGAACTCGGCGCGCTGGGCGACGTCGAGCGTCTCGGGCACGTCGATCTGCACCTGCTCGACGTGGTGGCGGTCCCACACGCTCGAGAACAGGTCGTTCGCGAAGCGCATGACGTGCAGGTTCTGCGTCGCCTCCTTGCCGAGGAAGTGGTCGATCCGGAAGACCTGGTCCTCCTCGAACACCTCGTGCACGACGGCGTCGAGCTCCCGGAAGCTCTCGGGCGAGGTCCCGTAGGGCTTCTCGTAGACGATGCGCACCGTCTCGTGCCGGCCGTCCGGCCCGACGGCCAGGCCCTGCGCGCCCATGGCCTCGGTGAGCGGCGCAAAGCCCTGCGGCGGGATCGCGAGGTAGTGCACGACGACGACGTCCTCCGGTCCCAGGGTCCGGGCCGCCGGCTCCTGGTCGCCCTCCGCGAGGGCCTCGGTCTCGGTGAGCTCGCGCCGCACCTGGTCCAGCGCCGCGGGCAGGCCGCCGCCGTCGCCGTCGCCGTCGGCCCTGACCTCGTCCGTGAACCGCGAGTGCCGGGTCAGCGCGTCGACGTCGTCGTCCGTGGTGCCCTCGTGGCCGAACTCCTCGAGCGCGGACCGGACGTGCCCGACGAAGTCCTCGCGGCTCATGGACTCCCGGCCGGTGCCCAGCAGGGCCCAGCGGTCCGGGAGGAGGCCCCGCTGGTGGAGGGTCGCGAGCGAGGGCAGGACCAGGCGGCGCGACAGGTCGCCGCGCGCGCCGTGCAGCACGAGGATCAGGGGTGCCGCGGTGCCCGCGTCGGACGGGGTCGCGGACGGCGTCTCGCTCGGGCTCATCGGGGAGGCCTCCTCGGGGCGGGTGCGCCTCGACGCTACGTCGGCCGCTGTCACGGCGCGCGGCGGCGTGGTGGTGACCCGAACGTGTGACGTCGGCCACGTTCACCCGCACGCGAGGTCATGGCGCGGGCGGCGATGCCGATCCAAGGGGTACGACGCGGCGCAGCGGGCGCGGCGGGACCGACCCAGCGAGGCCACGATGAGCAGCAGCACCCTGACGCGGAACAAGGTCCGCGGCGCGTCGGCCGTCCTGCACGGCGTCCACCCGCTGCGCGGCTACCCCGTGACCTGGCACCTGACACCCCTGGCGTATCGCACGGGCGGGCTGGCGGACTTCCTCGTCGAGCGCGCCGACGGCCACATCGAGGACTCGCTGGTGTGGGACCTCGCCGAGAAGGACACCGTCATCATGACGGCGCACGAGATGTGCGAGCTGGTCCGGCGCTCGTCGGGACGCCCGGCCTAGACCTGCAGGACCGGCGCGGCCCCGGCCCCTCGAGGGGGCCGGGGCCGCGCCCGTTCAGGCGCGTGTCACTGCGCGGCGAAGTACATCGTGTCGGAGTCGTACCCGACCGACAGGGCCCAGGTGCCGCCCGTGACGGCGTCGGCCGGGACCTCGAAGACCAGGTTGCCCATGACGGTCCCCCCCGTGGCGACCGGGTCCTGGGCCGACAGGTCCATGGGGGCGACGACGAAGCTGTCGTCGTACGCGGTCCCGTCCGCGGCCACGTACTCGAGGTAGAGGTCGATGAAGGCGTCGCCGGTCCCGGCGCCGAGGTAGGTCGCCGTCACGGGGACCAGGACGTAGACGTTGCCCGCGGCGGGCGGCTCGTTGAACTGGTTCTCGGCCTGCACGGCGGGCCACGAGTCCCACGACGCCGTGCCGACGGTGATCTCCCACAGCGGACCGGAATCGTCGGTGAACGTCACGAAGTCGACCCCGGGCAGCGCGGGGTCCTCGCGCGTGCCGAGAGCGCCGGAGCCTGCGCCGGGCGCCTGCGTCGGCTCGGCCGGCTCCGTCGGCTCGGCCGCGGTGCCGCCCTCGTCCTCGGTGCCGGAGCCGTCCGAAGTCCCGCTCTCGCGCTCCGCCTCCTCGCCGACCGTCTCGAACTCCTCGACGGCGGTGTTGACCTGGTTGATGGCGAAGAGCGTGAAGGACGTGACCACGAGGGCGATCAGCAGGGCCAGGGCGCCCGTGATGAGGCCGCCGAGGCCGAAGCCCTTGCCGCCCGGCTTCCGCATGGCGAGGATGCCGACCACCACGCCGGCGATGCCGAGGGCGACGCCGAGGAACGGGATCCAGCACAGGACGAGGGCCGCGATGCCGATGACCAGCGCGCCGATCGCGATGCCGGGAGCCTTGGTCTGCGGCGGCGGGGCGTAGTTGCCTCCCGGGTGGCCGTAGCCCTGCGGGGAGCCGTACGCCGTCGCACCGAACTGCCCGCTGGGGTCCGGCATGCCGCCGTAGGGCGCCCCACCCTGCGGGGCGGTCGCGCCGTACTGCGGGCTCGTCGACGCCGCCGCGTACGGCGACGAGGCTCCGGGCTGCGGGGCGTAGGGGGACGTGGTCTCGGACGGGGTCGCGGAGGTCTGGGGCGGGGCGTAGGGCGTCGGTGCCGAGGCGTAGGGCGCAGCGGGTGTCGTGCCCTGGTTCTGGGCGTACTGCGGCGGCGCGTAGGGCGGCGGCGTGGGCCCGGACTCGGGCTCGCGGGCGTCGTTCTGTGGGTCGCTCATGTTTGCTCCGGAGTGGCGGCGAGGGGGTGCGGGGGCACCCTCGCCCCGCATCGTTCGCTATGGCGGCCCGGCATGCGACCTCGTCTCGCCGATTCACCCGTTCGGAGTGCACGGTGCCTGTGCTCAGGATCACGCGTCCGACCGGGCCTGCGGGCTTGCGTAGGTACCCCCCAGTACGCATAAAGTTCAACTACCGAAGCCCCGCTGCCCGCCCCCCTGGCAGCGGGGCTTCTGTACGTCCACGATCGCGCGGCTCGGCGCATCGGCCAGCACGCCCCAGCTCGGCCCCTCGTCTGCTGCCCGGATGTGCGGAGCGTGTGGCTGGAGTGGCCACTGGTGCTGAGGCGAATCCCGCTGGCCTCATGAGCCCCACCAGCACCATGGACCGCACGTCCGTCAGCGCGCGGACGCGGGCCGTTCGACGTCCTGCGCCCGCTCGAGGTCCGCGGCCGGGCGGTCGCGGGGCATGGCGAGCGAGGCGGCCGCCGTGAGCACCGCGACGACGGCGACGGCGACGAACACGCCCGTGGCCGCGCTGCCGAAGCGCTCCGGGTCCGAGAAGGCGTCGGTCCCGCGCATCGCGGCATTGACGAGCGCGCCGAGCGCCGCGATGCCCACCGCGCTACCCATCGACCGCGCGAACATGTTCGCGCCCGTGACCACGCCGCGCTCGCCCCACCCGACGCTCGACTGCGCCGCGATGAGCGACGGCGCGGCGACCAGGCCCATGCCCAGCCCGATGACGAAGCAGCACGCCGCCACCACGGGGATGGACGGCTCGGCGGAGAGCACCGCGAGCGCGGACGTGCTGAGGACGACGACGGCGATCCCGATCAGCACGGTCGTCCGGAACCCGAGGCGCAGGTACAGCCGCCCGGCCTGCGACGCCGCGATCGGCCACCCCAGCGTGAGCGCGGCCAGCGTCAGCCCGGACACCAGGGGGGAGACGCCGAGCAGCGCCTCCAGCCACGTCGGCACGTACGACGTGAGCCCGATGAGGATGACGCCCACGCCGACGCCGACCAGCGCGGTGGTCGCGAGCAGGCGGCGCGAGAGCACCCAGAGCGGGAGCACCGGCTCGGCCGCGCGCCGTTCGACCAGGACGAAGCCGACGAGCATCACCACGGCGGCCGTGATCGAGGCGATGCTCTGCGGGGACGACCACTCCCACGCGTTGCCGCCCTCGAGCAGCGCCAGGATCAGCAGCGTGGAGCCGATCGACAGCAGCGCGCCCCCCGCCCAGTCGATGCGGTGGCGCTGCCTCTCGACGGTCTCGTGCAGGTGACGGACCAGCAGCCACGCGGCGAGCAGGCACAGCGGGATGTTGACCCAGAAGATCCAGGTCCAGTCGACGAACTCCGAGAAGACGCCACCGAGGGTTGGTCCCACGACGCTCGACAGGGCCCACACGCTCGCGATGTAGCCCTGAGCCTTGGCGCGCTCGGCCACGGTGTAGATGTCGCCCGCGATGGTGATCGCCATGGGCTGGACGGCGCCGGCGCCGAGGCCCTGGATCGCGCGGAACGCGATGAGCGCCGGCATCGACCAGGCGAACCCGCAGAGCACCGACCCGAGCAGGAAGAGCCCGATGCCGATGAGGATCACCGGCTTGCGGCCGATCGTGTCCGCGAGCTTGGAGTAGATCGGGACCGAGACGGCCTGGGTGAGCAGGTAGACCGAGAACAGCCAGGGGAAGGACGAGAACCCGCCGAGGTCCGCGACGATCGTCGGGACGGCGGTCGCGAGGATGGTCGCGTCGATCGCGACGAGCCCGGTCGTGACCATGATCGCCACGAGGATCGGGCCGCGGGTCGACCGGAAGCCGACGCCGTCGGCAGTCGTCCGGGTGGTCGTCGGGCGCTCGGTGGTCACGTGGCACGACAACACACCGTCACCGGGCGCGCATTCCGGGCGCGGGCGCCGATCACGTCGCCGGGACGCGACCGGCCGTCCTCACGGCCGCGGGGCGAGCGGGTGCTCGACCCGGCGCATCTCCCGCATCCCCTCGACGGCGGCCCAGATGTCCATCGCCACGTTCCCGCACTCGTCGGTCGGCTCCGTCGCGAGCACCGCGCGACCGTCCGCGTCGACCAGCCAGAACGCCGGCGTGGGGAAGGCCAGCTCGCAGTCGGGGTTGGCCGGCTGCAGGACGCGTGAGGGGCGGCGGAGCTGGGCGAGCACCGGTCCGACGTCGCCCTCGAACCAGACCTCGTTCATCGTCAGCGCCGCGACCTCGCCGTCCGTCACCGTCGCCTCGAGGTCGCACACGACCACGTGGACCGGGGTGAAGCCGCCCGGGACCGACCCGGGCGTCGACGCGTCCACCGGCCCGTACGCCTCGATCTCCTCGTAGAAGATGGTCCACGGGTCGAGGGCGCCGGAGGTGAGGCACGACGCGGCGCCCGCCACCGGCGCGGGCGGCGGGGGTCGGGACCAGGTGGAGGCGATCACGGCGACGGCCGCGACGGCGACCAGCACGAGGACGCCCGCGATCACCATCGCGGCACGACGGCTCATCGTCGGCCCCCTCCCGGCGGCCGAGCGCCGGCCGTCGCTCCGTGCATCGGCGCGGCCGGTGGCCGACATGATCACCGGGCCCGGGCATCACCCGGTTGCCCGCGCAGCCGCGCGCTCAGGCGACCGCTCCGGGGCCTTCCCCGAGGCCGCTCGCTCGCCGGACCTCGCGCCCGACCGCGGTCCGCACCGCCTCCTCGCTGCCGATGATCCGGACGGCCTGGCGGGCGCGGGTGGCCGCCGTGTAGAGCAGCTGGCGCGTGAGCAGGGGCGACGTCGCGGGAGGCAGGAGCAGCGAGACGCGCGCGAACTGGCTGCCCTGCGCCCGGTGCACCGTCATCGCGTGCACCGGCACCACGGCGGGCAGGCGGTGAGGGCTGATCCGCTGCGGCCGTTCGGGGTCGCCGAACACCGCCATGCGCCCGCCCTTGCCGTCGTCGACGACCACGCACGTGTCGCCGTTGAAGAGGCCGGTGTCGCGGTCGTTCGTCGTGACGAGCAGGGGCAGCCCGAGCGGCCACGGTCCCTGCTGGTCCGGTGCGCCGGGGTCCGCGGTCCACGCGGCGGCGACGTCGGCCCAGTGCGCGACACCCGCGGGACCGCGGCGGTGCGCGAGCAGCAGGCGGTGGCTCTCGAGCGCGCGCAGCGCCGCGCCGCCGTCCCCGGCGCGCGCGGCCGCGAGCAGCGCCGTCCCGGTCGCCCGGACGTCGTCGCGCAGGCCGGCGAGCTGGTCCGGCGTGGGGTGGGCCCCGGTCTCGACCCACACGAGCTTCGGGTCGCCCGAGCGCAGGAGGTGGACGACGGCGTCCGCCTCGCCGTCGCGGATCGCGGCGGCCAGGCGCCCGAGCGTCCCGTCGAACCGGTGGTTGACCGTGAGCCGCACGACGCCCGCGCGCAGCGCGGTCAGGTCCGACGGGGTGAGTGCGGCCGCGGAGACCAGGTCGGCCAGGGGTCCGTCGAGCGCGCGCAGCGGCCCGTCACCCGCGGGCGGGCGCCGCACCAGGTCCCCGAGCACCGCGCCGGCCTCGACCGAGGCGAGCTGGTCGGGGTCGCCCACCAGGAGCAGGCGGGCCCCGGGCCGCAGCGCCTCGAGCAGCCGGGCCATGAGCGGCAGGGACACCATCGACGTCTCGTCGATGACGACGACGTCGTGCGGGAGGCGGCGCGCTCGGTCGTGCCGGAAGCGGGTCGAGGAGTCGTGCCGCCAGCCCAGCAGCCGGTGGATGGTCATGGCCTCGAGGTCGCCGACGGCGGCGCGGTCGGCGGGATCGAGGCCGGCGACCTGCTCGTGCACGGCCTCCTTGAGGCGCGCCGCGGCCTTGCCGGTCGGTGCCGCGAGCGCGACTCGGAGCCCTGGTCTGTGCGCCCCGGCCCCTGGCGCGGAGGTCGTGGCGCCCACCTGCTGCAGGATCGCCAGCACGCGCGCCACGGTCGTCGTCTTGCCCGTGCCGGGCCCGCCCGTCAGCACGGTCAGGGGTGAGACGGCGGCGGTCGCGGCCGCCAGCCGCTGGCGCGCGTCGTCCGCGCCGGGGAAGAGCCGGACGACGGCGTCGCGCAGGGCCCGGGCGTCGACGGCCGGCGGGGGAGCGGCGAGCCGCGCGTCGACCTCTCGGCGCACGACCTGCTCGTCGCGCCAGTAGCGGTCGAGGTACAGGCGCCCGTCGACCCAGCGCACGGGCCTGTCCTCGCCGCCCACGGGTCCGGCGGCGACCGCCGGGCTCCGCTCGATCGCGGCGCGCCAGGCGGCGGGCGCCGGCCACGGCAGGTCGACCGGCCCGGCCTCGACCTCCACCTCGGCGGCGAGCTCGGCGACGTCGTCGAGCGCGAGGCACACGGAGCCGGAGCGGACCCCGCGCACGGCGAGCGCGACGGCGAGCCGCACCGTCTCGTCGGGCTCGCCGGCGAGCGACCCGAGGCGCTGGGCGACGTGCACGTCCGCGGCCGTGAGCAGGCCCGCGACGTTGAAGCTGCGGAGCAGGGGCGACGCCCGCAGGGCGAGGCGCACGTCGTGGGGGTCGGGCGGCGTCGGCGGCGAGAGGGGCGGCGCGGGCGCGGCGGATGCGGCCGGGTTCGTGGTCATGCCCGCCTCCCGTCGGCCACGCGCCCGTCGAGCAGCGCGGACAGCCCCAGCACGACGTCCGTGGGGGGCCGCCACGCCATGACGCCGCAGGGCGTCCCGTCGACCACGGGCGTGTCGGGGCCGGACATGCCGCGCACGAACAGGTAGAGCCCGCCGCCGAGGTGGCGCTCGGGGTCGTACCCGGGCTGGCGCCAGCGCAGGTAGCGGTGCAGCGCCGCGGTGTAGAGCAGCAGCTGCAGCGGGTAGTGGGCGTCGAGCATCGCCTCGACCATCGCGGCGGGCCGGTAGTGCCACGCCGTGAGGTCCTCCGCCGCGGGGGCGAGGCGGTTGGTCTTGTAGTCGACGACGAGGTAGCGCGGCTCGCCGGCGGCGTCGCGCACGCGCAGGACGGCATCGATGCTGCCGGTGAGGTAGCCGCGCAGCCGCTCGGTGCCCGTGTGCGGGCCGTCGAGGCGGTCGGCGTAGGGGGCGAACGGGTCGTCGGCGGGCAGGTGCCGGCGCAGCAGGTCGGCGACGTCGTGCAGGGTCGCGCCGGCGTGGCGCCCGGAGCCCGCACCGTCCGCGAGCGGCAGCTCGAAGGCGAGCTCGGGCAGGCGGTCGCGCGGCTCGACGTCGGCCAGCGTGGCGGCGCCCGCGAGCGGGCCGAGCGGCGTGCGCAGCACCGGGAGCAGCGAGGTCGCGAGCGCGTCGGGGTCGACGCCGAGCCCGCGCGCCAGGCCGGTCTCGCGGCAGCGGCGGAGCAGCTCGGCCGCGAGGTCGGGCGCGCGGGTGTCGACGTGCTCGAGGACCTCGTGGGTCAGCGTGCCGAACGCCGTCCCGCCGGGCAGGTCCGCCATGGGGGAGCGGACGGCACGCAGCGCCGCGTCGGCGGTCGCGCCGTCGGTGACGCCGGCGGTCGTCGCGTCCAGCGTCACGTCCGCGTCGGACTCGTCCTGGATGCCGGTCGTCTCCGGCTCGTCGGCGACCCCGCCGTGGGCCACCTCGTGCGCGGCGGCGGTGAGCCCGGAGTAGGAGGTCCGCCGCCAGGCGGTGTCGAGCGGGCGCGTGAAGCGTGCGACGTGGAGCTCGGACTGCGGCGCCGCGGGCGGCGTCCAGCGCACGCGCGCGGGCGCGGCGGTCACCTGCTCGTGCACCACGGTCCCGCCGGAGCGCGCGGCCAGCGCCGCGAAGGCCGCGGCGGCGTCGACGTCCTTGGGCACGGTGACCCCGGGCGGCGGCTGCTCGCCGTCGCCGTGCGTGCCGAGCAGGAGGCGGGTCATCGCGCCCGCTGTCGTGTTCTTGGACGGCGCCCACCACACGACGAGCTGGGAGCTCGCGCGGGTCAGCGCGACGTACGCGAGCCGCAGGTCCTCGCCGAGCTCCTCGGCCTGGTGGCGCGTGCGCGCGTCGGCGTAGGACGGGTCCCTCGGTCCGCCCACGTGCAGCAGCCGGGCGTCGGCGTCGTCGTGGTAGCGGACCACCGGCGGGGTCTGCGCGCTGAAGCGGTTCCACGCGAACGGCACGTGCACCACCGGGAACTCGAGGCCCTTGCTCGCGTGGATGGTGACGACCTGGACGGCGGCGGCGTCGGTCTCGAGCCGCCGGCTGCGCTCCTCGGCGTAGTCCTGCTCCGTCTCGGCCATGCGCGCGCGCAGCCACTCGGCGAGAGCGGCGGTGCCCAGGCGCTGGGTGTGCGCGACGCCGTGCAGCGTCTGGCCGATGTGCCGCAGGTCGGTGAGCATGCGCTCGCCGTCGGCCGTGCGCAGCAGGCGCTGCGTGAGCCCGTCCGCGGTCGCGGCCTCGAGCAGGGTCGCGACGCCCCGCTCGGCGAGCAGGTGCGACCAGGTGCGCAGGCGGTCGGCGAGCTCGTCGCGGTCCGCCTCGGGGGCGGTCGCCAGGCGCTGCGCGTCCCACCCGACGAACGGCGTCAGCGCCGCCGCGGCGACGCGCCCCGTGACGCCGGGCTGCGCGAGCGCGGTCAGGAGGGTGCGCCAGTGCCGCGCCGCGGGCGTGCCGAACACGCTCTGCAGCCCCGAGACGACCGCCGGCACGCCGGCGTCCGCCAGCGCGTCCCGCACGGCGGTGGCGTCCGCGTTGCGGTGGGCCAGGACGGCGATGTCCCCGGGCCGCAGCGCGCGCCATCGCGCGGCGTCCCCCTCGCCCTCGCGCAGGCGGACCGTCTCCAGCGACCGGACGACCTCGTTGGCGACGTCGGCGTAGATCACCCCGCGTACCGCGCCCACGGCGGGGACCGCGCCCGAGGAGCCGACGGCGGCGCGCGTCACCTGCCGCAGCGTCACGGGTGGCGCACCCTCGAGGCGCCGGCCGGTGTGCTCGGCCTCGACGGGCTGCACGACGATGCCCCGGTCGCCCAGCGCGGTGCGGCGCAGGAGGGCGCTCATGCCCTGCAGGAGCGGCTCGTCGCTGCGCCAGTTGCGGCCCAGCGTCGCCGTCGCGTGCGCCTCGCGCCGGGCGGTGAGGTAGGTGACGACGTCGGCGCCGCGGAACGCGTAGATCGCCTGCTTGGGGTCGCCGATGAGGACGAGCGTGCGGTGCCCGTGGAACGCGGTCCGCAGGATGTCCCACTGGACCTGGTCGGTGTCCTGGAACTCGTCGACCATGACGACCCGGTACCGCGACCGGACGCGCTCGACGGCGGCCGGTCCGGTCTGCGGGTCCACGAGCGCGTCGCGCAGCAGCACGAGCAGGTCGTCGTAGTCGAGCACGCGCCGCGTGCGCTTGCGGCGCAGCAGCTCGGCCCGGGCGGCGCGGGCGAACCGGTAGCGCTGGTCCGCGGGGGAGTCGGGCTCGGCGTCGTCGGGCCGCAGCGCGGCGTCGTGGTCGCTGATGGCCGCGCGCGCGACCGTCCGGGCGTCCGCGTACGCGAGCCCCGGCTCCGCCTCGTTGGCGTAGCGCCGCAGGTAGAGGTCGTCCACGACCTCCTCGACCAGGTCCGCCTGGTCCGGCACCAGGACCGCGTCGCGGTCGACGTCGGCCGCCATGCCGAGCGCGGTGAGCATCTGCTGGCAGAACCCGTGGGTGGTCGCGATGGTGGCGGCGTCGAAGTCGGCGAGGGCGCGCGTGAGCCGCCGGCGTCGGGTGTCGAGCTCGGCGTCGTCGACGTCGGCGAGGTGGCGCAGCAGCGCGTCCTTCGAGGACCGCACGCCCGGGTCGCGCAGCGCGCGCTCCGTGGCGACCAGGCGCTCGCGGACGCGGTCGCGCAGCTCCGAGGTCGCGGCTCGGCCGAACGTGATGAGCATGAGCTCGGAGAGGTCGGCGACGCCCTCGGCGACGTACCGGGTCGCCAGCGCCGCGATCGTGAACGTCTTTCCCGTGCCCGCGCTGGCCTCGAGCACCGTGGTGCCCTGGGGCAGCGGCCCGCACACGTCGAACACCGGGGCGGCGGGGGTCACGGGTGGGGCGGTGCCCGGGGTCGTGGCCGTCGCGGTCGCCCCTTCCGTCGCCTCCATCCCCGCTGTCGCGTGGGTCGGCTGCGCGCTCATGCGAGCTCCGTCCGTTCCTGCTCGAGGAGCGGCTCCCACAGCCGCCGCGCGAGGACGCCGAGGCGCGTGCGGTCCTCCGGCCACCACCGCTGCTCCTCGGTGGTCGGCGTGCCGAGCACGTCGCGCAGCCCGGCGTCGTCGCCCCACACGAGCACGTGCAGCTCGTCGGCCTTCTCGAACCCGTCGCGCCACTCGCGACCGGCGCTGTCGAGGGCGTCGGCCTCCTCGCCGCCGCCGTGGCGGACCCGCGCGTAGGCGCACGACGTCGCCACCGGCATCGGCAGCGGCTCGCGCAGTGCGCGGTCCCGCAGGTCGGCGAGCTGGTCGAGCAGCCGCGCGGCCTCCGTGGCCTCGGGCGCCGTCAGCAGCGACGCGGCCGCGCCGGCCCCGCGGCCCTTGCCCCGCCCGATCGTCACGGCGCCGAGCCGCCGGTCGGGGAACGCGGCGGCGAGCGCGAGCAGCTGCACCCACGCGCGCAGCCGGTGCTTGGCCGCGAGCCGCGAGAACACGGGCCGGACGACGACGTCCCCGCGCAGGCCGCCCACCGTCCCGGTCAGGGTCCGCCCGCTCGGCAGCGTCACGGCGACGTCCACCGTCTGCGCGGGGTGGTCGAGCCAGCGGCGCGCGGTCTCGACGATGGGCACGACCTGCTCGTGCACCTCGCGCATCACCGCACCGCCGAGGCGTGCGGGCGGCAGCTGACCGCGCCGCCGCTCGGCGTCGGCCGCCTGCTGCATGTCCGCCCCGTCGAGCGCCGCGGTGAGCAGCCGGTCGCCGACCTGCCAGGTCGCCAGCCCGTCGAGCGCGATGGGCAGCCGGTCGTCGACCTCGTCGGTCTCTCCGGGGACCAGCACCCCGAGCCGCCTGCGCAGGAACGCCTTGACCGGGTGCTCCAGCGCGGTGACGAGGTCGTCGAGGTCGAGCGTCCCGGACCCGTCGCCGTCGTCCTGCGCCGCGGGGGTGAGCGGGTGGTCGAGGAACGGTCGCCGGCCTTCGCGCTCGCCGCGGCCGACGACGGCGGCCCGGTGGTTGAGTCCGTCGAAGCTGAACGGCCCGGGCCGCCCGAGCGCGCCGGCGGTGAAGTTCCGCTCGTCGACGGGCTGCAGCGGGTGCCGCACGACGACGTGTGCGCGCACCGGCCGCCCGTCGGCGGCGGTGGCGGTGCGGTCGAGGGCGTCGAGCAGCTCCCCGACGGACACCGCGGGCGGCCGCGACGCACCGGTGCGCTCGTCGGCGCCGCTGTACAGGACGACGAGGTGCTCCTGCGCGGAGGTGATCGCGTCGAGGAAGAGCTGGCGGTCCTCGCCGCGCCGGTCGCGCTCGCCGATCAGCGGCTCGCGCAGCAGCAGGTCGTCACCGTCGCTGCCGGACCCGCGAGGGAAGGCGCCGTCGTCCATGCCGAGCAGCGCGACGACGCGGTGCGGCACCGCGCGCATCGGCTCGAGCGAGCACACGGTGAGGGCACCGGTCCGGAAGCCGGCGCGCGTGGGGCGCCCGCGCAGGCGGTGCGACAGGAGCGCGCGCACGTCGGGGAGCCGCAGTTCCGTCGCGCCGTGCCGGGCCGCGGCGTCGCGCGCCTCGTCGAGCACCATGCCGGCCTCGACCTCCTGCCAGGTGTCGGCGGGCGCGACGTCGGCGAGGAGGTGCAGTGCGCGGTCGAGCGCGTCGAACCAGTGCGCCGCGGGGTGGGCGCCGTCGAGGTCCGCGAGCACGACGGTGAGGCGGTCGACCAGCTCCGCGAGGCGCCCGGCGAGGTCGACGTCGGTGGAGTCGACGTCGTCCAGCGGCAGGGCGGAGGCGACGAAGCGGTGGTCCTCCTCGGCCATCGCGGCGCCGAGCAGGATGCGGTCCAGCGCCGTCTGCCACGTGCCCTGCGCGACGTGGAGGCCGAAGCGTGCGCGCCGCTCAGCGTTCTCGCCCCACCGCACACAGGACTCGACGGCCCACTCGCGGATCCGGTCCAGGTCGTCGTCGTCCAGCCGGAAGCGCCGCCGCACGGGCTCCGTGCCCGCGAGGTCGACGACGTCCGGGGCGCTGACCCGTCCGTCCGCGAGCTCGAGCAGGCGGCTGACCAGAGCGAGCAGGGGGTTCGTCTGCCGCAGCGACCGGTCCGCGAGCCGCACGCGCAGCGTCCGCCCGGGGTGGCCGCGCACGTCGTCGTCCGCGGTGCCGAAGGTCGCGGCGATCAGCGGCGCGAACGCCTCGATGTCCGGGCACATGACGACGACGTCGCGCGGCTCGAGCGTGGGGTCGTCGGCGAACAGGCCGAGCAGCGCCTCGCGCAGCACCTCGACCTGGCGTGCGCGCCCGTGGCACGCGTGGACCTGGACGGAGCGGTCGCCCGGGGTGAGCGGCGCGGGCGGTGCGTCCGAGGCGTCGTCATGCAGGCGGCGCTGGAGCGCGCCGAGCAGGGTCGCGTCGTCGGGCGCCTGGCTCCGGTGGTGGGTGACGGCCGCGTCGCCGGACGCGGTGAGCCGCACCTGCAGCTCGGTCGCGTCGCGCGCCATGGAGGCGAGCAGCGGGTGGGCGGCGACGGCGACGGCGTCACGCCGGCGCGGGCTGGGTGGCGGCGCCTGGGCGACGCGGTCCCACAGCGCGGGCGAGGGGTGCGGCAGCCACAGGTGGACGTCGCGGTGGGCCGCGAGCGCGTGGAGGACGAGGTGCTGGTCCTCGGGCAGACGCGTGGGTCCGAAGACGGACAGGCGTGCTGGCAGGTCGACGGCGTCCGGGTCGGCGGTGAGGAGGCGGGCGGCGTCGTCGAGGCGCTCGGCAGGGCTCGGCGCGTCGAGGCGCGCGCGCAGGCGCCGCCACAGCTCGGGCTGCCAGGCGAGGTCGTCCGGCACGCGACCGCCGGCGCCGTCCGCATCGTCGCCGACCGCCCACGCGCGGACCATCGCCGGCCGCTGCGCGGCGTAGGAGTCGAACAGTCCGGCGAGGTGCTGGGCCGACTGCAGGCGCCGCCCGCGGCGCGGCCCGTCCTTCTCGCCGACGCCGAGGTGGCGCCCGAGGGCCGCGAACCGCGGCTCGTCCGCGCTCTCGTCGACGACGTCGAGGAGCGCCCACGTGAGGCGGTCGCGTCGCCAGGGGTCGTCGTCGCGCTCGAGGCCGAGCACCGCGGCGAGGGCGTCCGCGACGAGGCGTGCGGGGGAGGGGAAGGCGACGTTGGCGCAGATCCCGGCCTCGCCGTCCGGTCCGGTACCGAGGTGGTGCGCGAGCCGCTGCGCGACCCAGCGCTCGACGCCGCGCGTGGGGACGGCGACGACGTCGGTCGCGAAAGGGTCTGCCGCGGGCGCCACGAGCACCTGGGCGAGCGGTGCGATGAGGGCGTCGGCGCGCTCGGAGCGGTGCAGGTGGAGCACGGGACCTCCTCACGCGGGTGTCGGTGCGGTCACCGTAACGGGCGGGTGCGACACGACGTGGTGGGCCGCCGGCGCGAGGGCGGGTGGTGGCGTACGACCGGTGTCAGCAGTCCGCGGATGTGCACGCTTCCGCGACGAGGGTGCTGCGGCGCTCGACCGCGGTGATCGGCGGCGTCGTCGTCGCGGTGGTGGCGGTGCCGTCGATGTCCTGCCATGTGGTGGTCCCGGCGAGCCGGTACTGGCCGGACCACGTCGTCGTCAGCGTGATGGCGTAGGTGCCGGTGTCGCCGTAGCTGTGGTGGACGTCGTGGTCGGGGTAGGGGCGGCCCGGGCTCGTCGTGACGAGGGGGGCGGAGCCGTCGCCGTAGTCCCAACTGTAGGACGTGGCGGTGGCCTGGACCTCGACGGCGTAGCCGAGCAGGTCGGCAGCGAGGTTCTGCTGCGCCGCGGTCGCCATGGTGATGGTGGGGATGTTGATGAGGACCGTGGCGGCGGCGGGCTGGATGGTGACCTGCGCCGGGGTGAGGGGCAGGCGACGGAAGTCCTCGGCGGTGAACGCGGGGAGGACGTCCTGGGGGCAGGACCAGGGGCTGACGAGGGTCCAAGCGCTCCAGGGAGCAGTCGGAGTGCTGCGCGACCGGCCCCAGAGTGGCTCGAGAGGAGCGACGCCCTCGCAGTCAGGGACAGACTGTGCCGGCATTCGTCGCGCAACTTCCGTTGCCGGGCGTCGAGATCTCGCCGGAAGTGACCGGACAAAGCGGCGCCCGGAGATACTCGATGAGTGCCAGGGCCCGACTTGCGCCTGCGGAGCGCCACGCCTGCTCAGCGGCGAAGCCCTCGCGCGCGTTGAGTTCGAAGACGTCACCGCGGGCTGCGGCCTATACCGCCTCGTCCTCGTCGCCGAGACCGGGACGCGCGAGCGCTGCCGATCCGACAAGCACCAGCATGGCGGTGAACACTGCGATCTTGGTGGTTGAGCGAGCGCTCACGACTCAACCGTCTCGACATCTAGCTCCAGCACGCGCCAGTTTGAGCCGTCATGGCGGAGCGCGTACGTGAGCACGTGCTTCTCTGATTCGGTGCGCTCGGAGACGACTTCGCCGGCTTCGTCGTACTCCTTCGAAGGTCCCTCGTTCGCCGTAACGGTCGCTCCGTAGCGGCCCACGTTGATCTCCCATGCAGACACTTCAAGAATGGCGATGGCCGACCCGGAACTTGAGTGACTTGCCGCCACCTGCTCTTGGACATTGCGTATGACGGACTGGCAAAATACGCACTCCGGATCGCTCAGTTCGTTCCACTTGCTCAGGTCGCCTGTCGCGTACGCGTACGGGTAGAGCTGCAGGAAGTACGTGGCCGCCGCCTCCGCGCCGGCGACGCTGACCTCGTCCATGGCGGCAGGTCGTTCCGGAGCAATCGCCTCGGGCGGCGTCGTGGGCGTCGGCGTGGACGTGGCAGACGCTGTGGTACTGCCGGGCTCCGGGGGGCCAGGTGTCGGCTCGACGGACTCGCGCGTGCACCCGGCGAGACCGCCGACCGCGCACACGCCGAGAAGCAGTGTCGCGATGCACCGAACCAGACGCATGGCCGCAACCTAGCGGCGACCCGGACAATCCCGACAGGTCGGCATGCGATCTGTGGACAGTGCGTCACTCGTACGCGTGACGCTCAGAGAACGCCAGGGATCCGTGCCGGCGGATACTCCCCTGTCGCCCTGGTCGCCTCCTTCTACGAGTCGCCGTCCATAGTCGGCCTGACGGGCGGGACGCCGCTCCAGCAGGGCTACCGGCTCCTCGCCTCACCGCCGAACGTGCTGCTTCCCGCGCTCTCGTTCGAACCGCTTGCTGGCGACGAGGGCGCTACCAGGGGGCAGCCTGTCAAGAACGCGAGGAGGAGCCTCATACGCCCTCCGCTGGCACACTCTCCAGGACCTCGACCTCTCGAACTGTCCACGCACCGTCCTTGACGGTTAAGGCGAACTCAACAGTGTTTAGAGTGCTTTCAGCGCGTTCGCTTACCACAGCTCCCGCTTGGTCGAGCTCTGTCGAAGGGCCCTCGACGAACGTGGCGTTGACGCCGAACCACGAGCCTCGAGTTATCTCGCGGGCCTCGATCTCCTGGAGATTGATCAGGGACCCGCGATTTACTGTGCCGGATTCCTGCTGCGCCTCGACGTTGGATATGACCGAGGCGCAGAAGATGCACTCAGGATCGCTGAGGATGCTCCACTCCGCCAGGTCTCGGGTGGCGTATACGTACGGGTAAAGTTGCAAGAAGTAGGTTGCTGCGGCCTCTGCGCCATCGACACTGATTTCATCCATGGCAGCCGGCCGTTCGGGAGCAATCGCCTCGGGCGGCGTCGTGGGCGTCGGCGTGGGGCTGGGCGTCGCCGTCGGACTGCTCGACACGGTCGGCGCCGGAGTCGGCTCGACCGAGTCACGAGTGCACCCCGCCAACCCGCCGACCGCGCACGCGCCGATGAGCAGTGCCGCCGTGCCCCCGCTCGGACGCATGGCCCGCAACCTACCGGCGAGCCGGACATTCCCGACAGGTCGCGAAGCGATCTGTGGACAGCGCATCACCCATACGCGGGACGCTCAGAGAACGCCAGGGATCCGTGCCGAGGGATGACGATCGGTCCGCCACGCGGCACCCTGGACGCGGAGGTCCAGCCATGCCGCACACGTACCCGCACATCGCCCACGTCATACGGCGGTGAAGGCGGGAAGGGCGTCCTCGGGGAGGACCACTCAGACACATACCGCCACGGGCTCCAGGCGGTAGTGGGTGTCGTTCTGTCGCGTCGCCAGAGAAGCCTCAACGGCTTGGCCCTCTCGCAAACACGCTCCGTCCAGGACCAAAGTCGTCGTTGCAGTCGCCATTCAGCAGAGCCGACACTGCGACCGAAGTGGTGCCGCACTTCACGGCTCGCGTGCGCTCAGGCGGTCGCCCGCGTTAGCTGATGCTGCGCCTGCCGCTTGTTCAAGGCCATGTGCGCCTCGGGCCGAGAGGTGCGTGGAGTCATCTTTGGACCGCCGTCCAGTCCGGGGTCCGCCTCGGCTTCTGCGGCATTGGCAGGCGCGCGCCCCCCAGCACGCCTGCCACGGAGACGGCCGGGCACGCGAACATCGTCCCGCGAGTTTTTGACTAGGCGGTGCCACTGATCACTTCCGGTTGCACGCCGCGAATCACCGGCTTCCCGTTCGCAATCTCAACCCCTACGAGCGTCCGGTATGTCTTGGCGTCGGGGAAGTCCTCCACAAGAGTGCCGGCCCGGTCGAGCGTGGCAGACGGTGCTTGCCGGAACTCCACCGTGACGGAGGTGTACGAGCTGTCGACGGCGACTCCCTCGACGCTCTGAATTGAGATCGCGCCCCCCTGCGTTGTGTGCATTAGAGCAACCTGCTCCTCAACATTGCTGATGACCGAGGCGCAGAATTGGCACCCTGCGTGGCTGAGGGACCGCCACTCGGCCAGGTCCCCCGTTGCGTACACGTAGGGGTACAACTGCAAGAAGTACTCCGCTGCTGCCTCGGCGCCAGCGACGCTGACCTCGTCCATAGCGGCCGGTCGTTTAGGAGCAATGGCCTCGGGCAGCGTCGTCGACGTCGGAGTAGACGTAGGCGTTCGCGCTGGGCCGCCGCTCTCCGCGGTCGGTTTCGACGTCGGGTCGGGCGAAGGGCCGGTGCACGCCGCGAGGCCGCCGACCGCGCACACGCCGAGAAGCAGCGTCGCGATGCCCCGATCAAGGTGCATTGCCGCAACCTATCGGTGAGGCGGACAATCGCGACAGGTCACGAGGCGCCACTTACGGCTCGGAAAGGTCCTCCGCCGGTGACGTGATGGCGGTCGGGCTACTGGGTGGACGTCGGCGCCGGCCCGACGCGGCGACGTCCGTGAGCGTCGCCGCGCAGCGCGGCGCGTTGCGCCAGCGGGGTGGTGTGCGGCTCGAACGGCCCGCTCGCCTGAGTGGTCAGCAGGTCGGCGAGCTGCACGCGCCTGCGACGAGGGTGCTGCGGCGTTCGACGGCGGTGATCGGCGGGGCCGTGGTGACGGTCGTGGCGGTGCCGTCGATGTCCTGCCAGGTGGTGGTCCCGGCGAGGCGGTACTGGCCGGCCCAGGTGGTGGTCAGCGTGATGGCGAAGGTGCCGGCGTCGCCGTAGCTGTGGTGGACGTCGTGGTCGGGGTAGGGGCGGCCCGGGCTCGTCGTGACGAGGGGGGCGGAGCCGTCGCCGTAGTCCCAGCTGTAGGAGGTGGCGGTGGCCTGGACCTCGACGGCGTAGCCGAGCAGGTCGGTGGTCAGGTTCTGCTGCGCGGCGGTGGCCATGGTGATGGTGGGGATGTTGATGAGGACGGTGGCGGCGGCGGGTTGGATGGTGACCTGGGCCGGGCTGAGCGGGAGGCAACGGAAGTCCTCGGCCGAGAAGGCGGGAAGGGCTTCTTGGGGGCAGGACGCCTCGGCTGCCAAGAGCCAAACACTCCATGGGCTTGTCGGCGTAGCGCGCTCGCGGCGCCACAGCGGCAGCAGGGGTACAGCTCCTTGACAGTCCAAGGACTCGCCTGGCCCTTCGTCCAGAGCGCAGTCACCGTTCAGCGGAGTCGAGATGTGTCCGCTACTGCGGCCGCACATGCGGGTCCTCGTGTACTCGACGACCCGCAGGCTGGGATCCTGCGCCGACGACTGCCATGCCCGCTCAGCCGTGTATGCGTCGCGAGCGTTCAACTCATAGACGCTTCCTCGGCCGATCGCCGACACGGCCTGACTTTCATCCCTTGAGCCAGCACTCGCGAGCGTCGCTGGTCCGAGTATCAGCGCGGCCGTGATCAGCACCGTTGTGAACTGCCGGAGGGTCATGAGGCGGGCTCCACGCCCACTTCAAGCACTCGCCACGCCGTGCCGTCGTGGGCGAGCGCGTAGGTCAGCTCGTTGGTCTCTGGGGTGAGGCGCTGAGAGACGAGCTCGCCGGATGCGTCGAGTTCCATGGACGGGCCCTCAGTCGCATTCACAGTTGCGCCGTAACGGCCGACACTGATCTCCCAGGCGAAGACCTCGTGCACGTCCATGCGAGATCCGGTGCTCGAATGTCCTGCCGCAACTTGCTCTTCCACATTGAGTACGACGGAGTTGCAGAATACGCATTCAGGGTCGCTCAGGTTGCGCCACTCGGTGAGGTCGCCTGTCGCGTACGCGTACGGGTAGAGCTGCATGAAGTACGTGGCCGCCGCCTCCGCGCCAGCGACGCTGATCTCGTCCATGGCAGCCGGCCGTTCGGGAGCAATCGCCTCGGGCGGCGTCGTGGGCGTCGGCGTGGGGCTGGGCGTCGCCGTCGGACTGCTCGACACGGTCGGCGCCGGAGTCGGCTCGACCGAGTCACGAGTGCACCCCGCCAACCCGCCGACCGCGCACGCGCCGATGAGCAGTGCCGCGGTGCCCCTGCTCGGACGCATGGCCCGCAACCTACCGGCGAGCCGGACATTCCCGACAGGTCGGCATGCGATCTGTGGACAGTGCGTCACTCGTACGCGTGACGCTCAGAGAACGCCAGGGATCCGTGCCGGCGGATACTCCCCTGTCGCCCTGGTCGCCTCCTTCTACGAGTGGCGTTCATAAGTCGGCCTGACGGGCGGGACGCCGCTTCAGCAGCGCTACCGGCTCCTTGGGGTCCTGCCGACATGTGGACGTCACCACGGCGACCTCGCCTGCGGACCGCGCCGGCGGCGGGCATCGCGGCCATCGGCGCGGCCGTCGAACTTTGGGACGCCAGCAAGCTCATCGAGCGCTCCACCGGCAACCAAAGGCACTTGCCGGTGCCTGGTTACCCCGGGGCGCGCGCTGCCGAAATGGGACCGAGAGATCTCGCCGGTGTGCGGTCAGCACGTCCGAGCCGCGGGCCCTTCGTCAGCAGCCCGGTGAGCTGCACGCGCCTGCGACGAGGGTGCTGCGGCGTTCGACGGCGGTGATCGGCGGCGTCGTCGTCACCGTGGTGGCGGTGCCGTCGATGTCCTGCCAGGTGGTGGTGCCGGCGAGGCGGTACTGGCCGGCCCAGGTGGTGGTCAGCGTGATGGCGTAGGTGCCGGGGTCGCCGTAGCTGTGGTGGACGTCGTGGTCGGGGTAGGGGCGGCCGGGGCTCGTCGTGACGAGGGGGGCGGAGCCGTCGCCGTAGTCCCAGCTGTAGGAGGTGGCGGTGGCCTGGACCTCGACGGCGTAGCCGAGCAGGTCGGTGGTGAGGTTCTGCTGGGCGGCGGTGGCCATGGTGATGGTGGGGATGTTGATGAGGACCGTGGCGGCGGCGGGTTGGATGGTGACCTGGGCCGGGCTGAGCGGGAGGCGACGGAAGTCCTCGGCCGAGAAGGCGGGGAGGGCTTCTTGGGGGCAGGACGCTGGTGAGGTGAAGAGCCAAGGACCCCACGGACTGGCAGGTGTGGCGCGCTCGCGGCGCCACAGTGGATTGATGTGCGCCACACCGCCGCAATCCGGGATATCAACAGGGCCCTCGTCGGCAGTGCAGTTGCCATTGGCTGGCGTCGACGGGCGGCCCGAAGAAATACCGCACATACGGCTTCGCATGTACTCGATCAGGCGCAGACGAGGGTCTGTCGATGAGGACTGCCACGCTCGTTCGGTCGCGAGCGCATCGCGGGCTGTGATGGTGACGCCGTCGTCGCGCGCCTCGCCGCCGTATGTGACGTCCGCGTGCGCAGTACCTGCTGCGGGGACAACCAGCAGAAGGGCGAGAGTGACGCTTACGGCGCGACGAGCGCTCACTCGGCCGGCCCGTCAAGGACATCAATTCCCCGAACCTGCCATCCGGTGGGCGTTGGGACAAGGACCACGTAAAGCTGGTACCGCCCTCCGAGGGACTCGTCGACCGTCATGCCCGCAGCGTCAAATTCCCGGCTTGCCGCTTGCTCGGTCGTGACGGTGACGGCGTAGAGTTCCGGGGAGATGTCGACAGCTGATATGTCGATGAACGTGTTACCGCCGCCTTCCGACCGGCCTCCAGTGGCGACCTGCTCCTCCACGTTCGTGATAACCGACGCGCAGAAGATGCACTCTGGATGGCTTAGTCCTCGCCACTCCGTTAGGTCTCCTGTTGCGTACACGTACGGGTAGAGTTCCAAAAAATAGGCGGCAAATGCCCCCGCTCCCTCTGTGCTGATCTCATGCGTGGCTGAGGGCCGATCCGGCGCAGTTGCCTCCGGCGGGGTCGTCGGTGTTGGCGTCGGGCCACTCGTTGCGGTCGGCGTCGGCGTCGGCGTCGGCTCGGGTGAACGGTCAGTGCACCCCGTGAGCCCTCCGACCGCGCACAGCGCGACGAGCAGTGCCGCGGTGCCCCTGCTGAGACGCATGGCCGCAACCTACCGGCGAGCCGGACATTCCCGACAGGTCGCGAAGCGATCTGTGGACAGCGCATCACCCATACGCGTGACGCTCAGAGAACGCCGGGAATGTCGCCAAGGGTCGACGGTCCGCCCCCCGCGGCGGGATCCAGCTCGCGTTCCAGCAGGTCGACGAGCAGACGCCGACCACATGGCCCGAGCAGGCGGTCCCGCAGCAGCTGCACCTCGACACGCAGGTCCCCAGCAAGGAGGAGCTCGACCGACAGCACGAGCGCATCGTGGCGCTCGGCGGGACGCTGCGATTCGACCGCAGCGACGACCCGCAGGAGCCGCTCCGTGTCTACGCCGACCCCGACGGTCACACGCTCTGCGTCTTCGTGGGCTGAGCATTCCGCCGCTTATCCACAGATTCGTCGTCTCCCCGACGCGCGCGCTCTCGCGCAGATAGACATACCGGACCCGCCGGTCCCACGAGAGCGAGACGTGCGCCATGAGCGCGACTGCCACCTCCTTCGGCAACGCCACGGCGTTGCGCGACGACGCCGCGCGCCTACGCCGTCGCGCGGAGGCGGCGGAGGACCTGGCCGCGGTTGCGGCGCGGGCCGACGTCGGCCGGTGGTCGGGCGAGGCGTGCGACGCCTACCTCGAAACCCTCGCCGGCGTGGTGCGTGACCTGCGCCGGGCGGCCGACGACAGCGTGGACGCCGCCACAGTCCTGGACGGCCACGCGGACACGATCACGTGGGCCGACGACCGCCTCGCCTCCGCGGTACCGGCTACGGCGTGGGAGGCGGACGCGCTGCTCGAGGACGTGCGCGACGCCGTGGACGGCTCGGCGGAGCGCGCCGCCTCGGCACTCCAGGCGATCACCGACCGCATCGACCGGCTGCCGCCGTTCTGGAGCGCCGTCATCGGCGCGCACCACCAGTACTACCTCGGGATGGCCGAGGGCACGGTGGCCATGATCGAGGGCTGGTGGCAGTTCAGTGCCGTTCGGTTCATCTCCGACCCTGATGCGGTGATCTCCGACGGCGTCGCCGTGGCGACCGGGCTCTACACCGGACTGCGCGAGGATCCGGAGGCGCTGGTCAAGGCGATGGTCGACTACGACACCTGGCGGACCGAGCCCTTCAGGGCAGCAGGGCGGCTGGTACCCGACCTCATCATCGTTGGGGCGACAGCGGGAGGCGGAGCTGCCGCCTCTGCCGGACTTCGGGGCAGCCGCTTCTTGAGGACCGTCGCTGGTGAGCGTGATTCGCCGACGGCGCAGGGGCCCTCGGCATCCCGAGAACCTGGCCACGGCGACCATCCCGAAGAAGAGGCACTCGACGTGGAACCACGATCGATGCCAACCTTCGACGAGTTCCTGCGCGATCCCGAGGCCTTGCGCGGAGCGGCGTGGGAGGACGTGAGGCAGCTCGTTCCGGAGACGTGGAACGAGCTGCCACTGAAGAAGGGGGAGGGCGTCCGATTCCTCAATCCGGAGAGGCTCGGCGAGGCGGTCATGCTTGAGCGAGGTGTGCCCGACGCTAGCGACCTCCTGCACTTCGGTCCCTACCTGCGGGTCAGTCGAGACGGAGAGACGATTCGCGTTCCCCTTGCTGGCAACCCGGATCTTGAGCAATGACGCTCGACGAGGTGTGCCGCATCGTCCTCTTCCAGGCGATTGAAGAGGACGCGAGCCTCTGGCAGATCCTTTGGGAGCTCAATCACAAGTTCCCCGACGCCGTGCCGCAGCGGCGACGCCTGATGGCGGCACGGGTGGTCAGCACGCTTGCACACGAGGCCCTCATCACGATCGCCTGGAGCACGTGGGACGCGCAAGATCGGCGCCTGGTCCCCGACGAGGAGATTGACGCTGTGGTCGCGGACGACCGGTTCTGGCGGCCGGCTGGTCCAGGTGACGTGGGGCTCGCTATCAACATCACGGAAGTTGGCGAGGCTCACTACTTCGGCCCAAGCCGCGGAGCGTGGGTCTTCGAGGCGGGCACGTGACCCTCCGACGCGGCTGGGCGGCTGGCGGTGATGCTCCCCTCCCCAGGCGCGCGCGTGCGGTCGGTGTCGAGTCCGCAGTGAACGGACGCGACGCTGCTGTTTCGGCCCGCGCCAAACCCGGGCGCCCAGATGCCGATCCGCGGGATCGCGCCGTCGCAGAGCGCTTAGCCCAGCAGCTCCGAGACGCCATGGAGGGCCGATGAGGAATCACCCGTGCACTGTCGCCATGATCGGAGCGCTGGTGTACGAGCACGGCAGCCTCGAGCCGATACTCGCGGAAAACCTCGAGGAGATGGACGGTGTCGTCCTTCCCCATCTGATCCTCTCGGATGTCGTCCGGTGGACGGTGGCGCACGTACGCGACGAGCCCACGACGTGCCGCGGGATCTGGGAATGGCTGGGCCGCGCCTATCTGTCGGGCACCGAACCCGTCAGGAACCTCATCTGGGTCAGCGATGTGGAGATGCTCCCCGACCCGCAGGACCCCGGGGGCGCGGAGCTGCGCGGCTATCTGAGCCCGGAGCTCCGCGAGATCGACTACGAGTACCACCCGAGCCTCCGGCCATGAGTGGTGTGGACGTGTGGTTCGACAGCTCGCGCCCGCTCGGCCGGGCCCTGACGGGTGCCAGCGCCGCCCGCCGGATGCCTCACGCCGCGCACCGCGGGCGGCATACGACTCGCGTTGGAGCAGGTCGACGAGCCGACATCGGCGCGCTGGCGTCGCCGTGACGCTCCCCAGTCCCGAGAACCCCCAGAACGCGCCGATCTGGGACAACTACGTCGTCGCTCAGGTGGCGCAGGCCTCGCTGGGGGCGATCCCGCGGCACGCGCTCGCGGTCGGTGTCGAGATCGCAGGGAAGGACGTGACGCTGCGGTTCCAGCTCGCTCGCGAGACCCCGGACGACGACGAAGACATCGAAGACATCAAGGATGCGTTCTGGGTGCTGGTGGGGAACGACGTCAACATCGGCGTGCGCACGGACGTCATGTCGGCTCCCGAACTCGAGGTGCGTAGGGGTGTGCGCTGGATCTACCGCGCCCGGCTCGACGACTGAGCGCTGTGATGACTCACGAGGTGAACGACCTGTCGCTCGAGGAGCTTGAAGGCGACCGGTGGGGCGAGCCACCGCCGGGATCGACGTTCCTCATCACCCGCGTGACGCAGCTGCGGCGGGTCCCTGTCGGCTCCCTCGACACCGAGGGCCTCAGGATCATGATCGGTCAGGGTGTCGGTCTACCCGTTCTGATCCCGCGCGCTCTCGCGGTGCTACGCCGGGATCCGCTCGCCCACGGCGACTTCTATCCGGGGGACCTCCTGGCCGCCGTCGTGCGCAAGTACGACGACTGGAAGTCGACCGTTGACGACCCCGAAGGCGAGCTGCGTCGCATCGTCCACGCGATCGACGTCGAGGACGCGGACGTCATGCCGGACCTCCTCGCGGAGCTGGCACCCTTCATCGCCGACCCGGACTGACCTCAGCTCCGTTCCGGCGCCCGCCCGAGGTGCTCCTCGGCGGGAAACCGACGTCGTGCCTGCGTGTGCTTCTCCCGTGCCGCCGCCATGAGGTCGATGCCGAGCACGTCGGCGAGCCGCACGAGGTAGAGCAGCACGTCGGAGATCTCCTCGCCGGCCCGCGCCCGTCGCCGCGGGTCGTCGCGCACGGCGAGTGCCTCGTCCGTCGGGAGCCACTGGAACAGCTCCGCGAGCTCGCCGACCTCGCCGACGATCGCGAGGACGAGCGACTTCGGGTCGTGGAACTGCGTCCAGTCGCGCTGCTCGGAGAACTCGCGCATCAGGCGGCTCAGCTCGGTCAGCTGCGGTTCGCGTCCGTCGTCGTCCGTCGTGTGCACGCAGTGACGGTGCCACAACCCCCCCGCGGCGCGCCCCGGTCAGGGCGCAAGGATCCGCGTCAGGTCCTCGGCCCGACGCGCGTGTGATGGCGCGCGTCCGGGTGACCTGACAAGACCTGCGGGGTGGGTCCGTCTAGTCTGCGTGCAGTCGAGAGGGGGGCACACGTGCCGGAGGAGTTCGCGGTCGAGACGCCAGCGCTGCGCCAGCTCGCTGGGAAGCTGTCGGCGGAGGGATGGGACGCACAGGCGTGCGGCCCGGCCTGGACCTACGCCTGGAACCACCTGACGCTGGACACGATGCCTGGCGCTCTGCTGTACAACCAGGCCGTCGGGTCGATGAACGAGACGCGCGACGGCGTCGTGCAGATGCTCGAGGCGCTCGGGCTCTCGCTCAACGGGTCCGCGACGGAGCTGATGGCGACGGCTGCGGCCTACGACGCGACCGACGACGCGACCGACGCGCGCCTCGACTCCCTGTACAGCGGCGGCCAACCCCAGGCGTCGCGGGAGTCGATGTCGATGCCCGTGTGCGTCGCGACCTCGACGTCCGCGCTGCGCGAGCCGGTGAGCGACCCAGGGACGACCCTGATGGAGCGGATCTTCACGGCCGACTGGCTGAGCCCGACATCGCTCGTCATGGAGGTCCTCGACGCGATCTTCGGGTACGACCCGTTCAAGGAGGCGCAGAAGTCCTTCGCCGGCGACTGGAACGCGATGTACGCGGCCGGGTCGGCGTCTCAGAATCTCGGCCAGTACATGACGCTCGTCGGCCTCACGGTGGATGCCGAGACTGCCGTGTGCATGCAGCGGTGGTACGGCGACGCCGCGCTGGCGGCGGCCGCGCACTTCGGTGAGGTCGCGGCGCAGTGCGAGCAGATCGCCCAGGCGCTGCGCGACTTCAAGGGTCAGGCCGACGGGCTCGCCATGGCCATGGAGACGCAGGCCGAGCTGCTCGCCGGGATCCTCGCGTCGATCATGGACATCGCGCTCGCGGGTGCCATCGCGTACGGGTTCGCCGCGCTGACCTCGTGGACGGGCATCGGCGGCATCGTCGGCTTCCTCGCCGGCAGCGCGGCGATCGCCCGGGCGGTGTGGCTGGCCGGCGAGGCCCTCGCGGTCATCAACGAGGCACGGACGTACCTGGACGTGTTCGTGGCCGGGGCCGGCGTGCTCCAGGCGCTGACCATGACGTCGCCGACCTTCAAGCTGCCGGCGGCGTACGACAACGGGAGGGTCTGAGCGTGTCCGAGACCGAGCTGGGCCCGCAGGGCGGCGACCAGGAGCGGGAGCCGCGCCTCTTCGCGACGATCCCGACGAACGACCCCCTGCACCGGGCGGCGCGCGACGGGCTCGAGGAGCTGCGGCGCTCGGGGCCGCCGCAGTTGCGGGACCTGGCCGCAGCCGTGCTCGACGGGCGCATGGACATCCGCTCGTTCGCGTCGTCGTCGGCGTTCGCGCCCGTGCTCGCTGCGGCCGCGGAGCGCTCGCGGGCGGAGGCGGCGGCGATGACTCCGGAGCAGCGCGAGCAGCAGCTGGACGCGCTGCGGCGCGAGGCGCTCGCGCGGTTCCGACAGGAGCAGCAGTGAGCCGACGGCCTCCGCCGGTCCGGTTGCTTTGCCTGCTCGTGGTGACGACGACGATGCTCGTGGGCTGCACGAGCGGTGACGGCTCGCAGGGGCGGTTCGAGGACGGCTCCGCGGCGTTCACCGTCACCTACACCCCCGAGCCCGACGGCGAGCCGGTCTCGGTCGAGGTCACGATGGACGGCACGGACTGCTACGTCGATATCGCCGGCACGCACTTCGGCGAGGACGTCGACAACGCTGCTCGGGCCGCGCACCTCGAGGAGGTCGCCAAGGACGTCTCCGCGCCGCTCGGCTACTACGCAGGGGCCGTCTCGGGGCTCGCCGGGGACGAGCCGCGGCTGTCGGTGGTGCTGCCCGACGGCGGCGTCTACGTCGCCCGTGAGCCGCTCGAGATGTCCGACGGCGGTTTCGAGGTCGCCGACCTGCCGGGCCGCGTGTCCGAGAGCGCGCGCAGGATGGCGACGACCGACGTCGACGCGACGGTCACCGGCGAGTTCGTGTGCGGGTCGACGGAGACGTTCGGGCGCTGATCCCCGGAGCTCGAGCCCGCGCCAGGCGTCCGGCTACGGCATTCCGCCGTCGTCGTTCGGCGTCGATCCCTTGATGACGCCCGGCTCGCCGCTCGCGGCGACGCCAGCGCGGATCGACGGTTGGCCCGGCGCGGCACCGGGGCTCTCGCTCGCGGCCGACGTCGGCGCCGCCTCGCGGTAGGTCCGGGACATCACCCGGTAGATGGGCGACCGGAACGCGAGCAGGCCTGCCACCACCATGAGCAGCCCGCCGAGGAGGAACACGAGCGCGATGCCGCGCGCGTCGCCGTCGCCGAGCAGCGGCCGGAGTGCCGCGCTGCCGGCGTCCGAGCGGGCGTACGGGATGATCCAGAACTCGGCGAGCGGCGCGATGAGGAACGCGGTGATCGGGGTCGCCGCCGCCTCGAACGTCATCGCGACGCCGAAGACGCGGCCCTGCCGTTCGAGCGGGACCACCCGCTGGATGACCGTCTGCTCGGCGGCCTCCACGACCGGGATCAGGCACATGTAGAGCCACATGCCTACGGCGTAGAGCACCCACCACTCGCGGATCGTGAACGTCGCGCCCAGCGCTCCCATGCCGACGACGACGAGCAGCATCGTCCGCATGGGGTTCGGGCCCAGCCCGAACTTGGCGACCGCCCCGCCACCGACGATGAATCCCGTCGCGCTGACGGCCAGCACGATCCCCCACACCTCGACGGAGAACAGCTCGAGTCCGTAGGGGTCCATCAGTGCGATGTAGAGACCCCCGATGAGGTTGTTGAACGTCGCGAAGGTGATGAGCGAGAAGAGCCCGGGCGCCGAGCGGATGACGGCGATCGAGCCGGAGAGGTCGACGGCGGCGCGCGCACCGGACGTCGGCGCCGCGGCGACCCGGTCCTCGGGGAAGCGGATGGTGACGAGGTGCACGAGCGTCGCGGCCATGAGGCCGAGCGCGATCGCGAGCGTCCACCCCATCCCGAGCAGCCCGACCGACAGGCCGCTGAACACGCTCGTGACCATGAACCCGACGCCCTGGACGGTGCCCACGAGCCCGTTGGCGTTCGCGCGGCGCTCGTCCGGCACGAGGATCGTCACGGTCGTCGAGAGCGCGATGTTGCGCATCTGCTCCACGACGGCGCCCGCGAGGATGATCACGGTGAAGGCCCAGAACCACGGCCCGCCGAGGTCGAGCAGCGCCGCCTCCGGCAGCAGCCAGAACATCGCGCCGGCGACCCCGAACGCGAGCAGCGTCATCGCGCTCGAGGCCTGCATGACGCGCAGCTTGCGGTGGTGGTCGACGATCGTCCCGAAGACGATGCTGCTCAGCGCGACGAAGAGCATGTACGCGCCGCCGACGACGCCCGTGGCCAGCACGGAGCGCGTGCCCAGGTAGACCCAGAACGTCAGCGCGAACCAGAGGAAGCTCGTGGTGACGTTCGCGACGGCGGTGTTGACGAGGATGTGGCCGAACGTGCGCATGGCGGTGCTGGCGGCGGGATGGTCGCTGTCGGCAGTCACGGGGGCGGTCCTCTCAGCGGGCGGGTGAGCGCTCATCGACGACAGACCGCTGGTGCGCCGCGGATTCATCGGGCGCGGAGCACTGCCTGCGCGTCGTCCACCGGTGTACCGCCGCCTGCCCGTTAGTGTCCGAGGCGATCAGCGGTACCGACGGACTTCCGCGCCTCATGGCCGGACATGCCCCCTCCGCACGAACTTCGTGCTGCGCAGGGGTCGTCGGTGCAACCCATCAGGTGGAGCGGTCGTGCGCTCGCGGTCATGTGCGACGGCGACGCGACCGAGGTCGAGCGCCAGCTCGCCGAGCATTTCGTCATGAGCGGTCTCGGCCTCCCCGGCCCGGGAGAGCGGCGCTCCTGGCGCAACAGCCTGCCAGCGCTGGCACGTGACCTCGCCGACGCCGGCCTCGGCGGGGTCGAGGTGCTTCCCGAGCGGCGCCTCCCGCTCAGTTCCAAACGGGCCGACGTCGTCTTGGCCGGCGTGCACCCCCGCACCGGACGCGACTCGTACGTCGTCGTCGAGCTCAAGCAGTGGGGCCGCGCCTCGCGCTGGGAGGCGAGCGACACCCTGGTCGACGTCGACGGTGCCCCCTACCGCCCGTCCCTGCACCCGTCCGCCCAGGTCGCCGGATACGCGCAGTATCTGCGCGACTTCGTCGTGGTGCTCGCCGAGCGGCCCGAGGCGATGGACGGCGTGGCGTACCTGCACAACGCGACCGACGCCGCCGTCGCGGACCTTCGCGGCATGCCGGCGGCCAGCGAGGCGCGCCTGTTCACGGGCCAGCGTCGGGCGGACTTCATCGACTACCTGCGCAGTCGCCTCGCACCCGAGCCGGGCGCGGCCGCTGCGGACCGGTTCCTCGGCTCGGCGATCCGGCCGTCGAAACAGCTCCTGGCGGTCGCCGCGAAGGAGATCCGCGAGCGCGAGCAGTTCGTGCTGCTCGACGAGCAGCGTGTCGCGTACGAGCTCGTTCTCGCCGCCGTCGAGGAGGCGCGCTCGTCGAACCATAAGACGGCCATCGTCATCGCCGGAGGACCGGGGAGCGGCAAGAGCGTCATCGCGCTGTCGCTGCTCGGCGAGCTCGCGCGGCAGGGCAGGTCGGTGCTGCACGCGACCGGCTCGCAGTCGTTCACGACGACCCTGCGGCAGGTTGCGGGCAAGGGGTCCACGCAGGTCAAGAGCCTGTTCAAGTACTTCAACAGCTTCATGGACGCCGAGACCAACGGGCTCGACGTGCTCATCCTCGACGAGGCGCACCGGCTCCGGGAGAAGTCCGTGAACCGCTGGACGGCGAAGTCGCTACGCGAGAACGCACGCCCGCAGGTGGAGGAGCTGCTCGACGCCGCCCGGGTGCCCGTGTTCCTCCTCGACCAGCACCAGGTGGTGCGGCCGGGCGAGATGGGCAGCGTCGCGGAGATCGAGCACCACGCGCGTACCAAGGGTCTGACGGTCCGGCACGTCGACCTCAACGCGCAGTACCGGGCCGGGGGCAGCGACGCATACCTCGACTGGGTCCTGCGGCTTCTGGGCCTCCGCGAGGGTGGGCCCATCCCGTGGAGCGACGAGGCGAGCTTCTCCGTCGACGTCGTCGACTCGCCGGTGGAGCTTGAAGGGCGGCTCGCCGCGAAGCGCGACGAGGGCTATGGCGCTCGTATGACCGCCGGTTACTGCTGGCCGTGGAGCAATCCGCGCAACGACGGCTCGCTCGTCCCGGACGTGCGCATCGGTGACTGGTCTCGGCCGTGGAACCTCAAGAGTGACCGCTCCGTGGGTGGGGCGCCGCCGTCGCCGCTCTGGGCGACGGATCCGGCGGGCTTCTGGCAGGTGGGCTGCGTCTACACCGCGCAGGGGTTCGAGTACGACTGGAACGGCGTCATCCTCGGCAACGACCTCGTGTGGCGCGAGGACCGCTGGGTGGCACAGCGGGAGTTCAACAAGGACCCCGACTTCCGGAACCGCAAGGTGGTCGACGACGCGACGTTCGACCGGCTGGTGCGGCACGTCTACAAAGTGCTGCTGACGCGGGGGATGGTGGGGGCGCTGCTGTACTCGACGGACGAGGAGACGCGGGCGATGCTGCGCCGCGTGGTGAATGCTGGCTAGTTCTCGCTACGCCGTTCGGTCACGTCGACGTAAAGGCTGCCCGACACGCGTCCGGTAGTCGTTCCCCATGTCGCGGCTCGGCGGCGGCTCACGTCGCTCCCATCACCTGCCGAAGTATGCAAGTAGGCCGAGAATGCGGAGGGCGCCATGGCCGGTTATGCCGTCGTCGACGTGGAGACGACCGGGCTCTTTCCGGGAGCGCATGATCGCATCGTCGAGATCGCGGTCGTGCACGTGGACCCCGGCGGGGCCATCGAGGAGTCGTGGACGACGTTGCTCAACCCCGGGCGCGACCTCGGACCGCAGCACGTCCACGGCATCAGCGCCGCAGACGTGCTGAGCGCCCCGACGTTCGCCCAGGTCGCCGGTGACCTCGCCGATCGCCTCGCGGGCCGTACCTTCGTCGCGCACAACGCGCACTTCGATCGGCGCTTCGTCCACACGGAGTTCGCGAGCGCCGGGTGGGATGTCCCCATCACTGCGGACCGGTGCCTCTGCACCATGCAGTGGGCCGGACGTCTGCTCCCCGGTGCACCGCGCGCGCTCGCCGGGTGCTGCTCGCATCTCGGCATCCCTCTCACCGAAGCGCACACCGCGCTCGCCGACGCCACCGCTACTGCGCACCTGCTGGGCGCCTATCTCGGGATACGTGACCCTGCGCCGTGGCACGACGTCGTCGTCGACGCGAGCTCCACCCCCTGGCCGCCCATCGCGCGCCAGCCCTTCACCGCTGCCCAGCGCGGGGCGGCGCGGTCGAGGCAGGTCCCCTTCCTCAAGCGACTGGCCGACCGGCTGCCGAGTGCGGGCGACACGCTGGAGCAGGAGCAGTACCTGGCACTGCTCGACCGCGCGCTGCTGGACCGGTTCCTGTCCGTCCGTGAGCAGGATGGGCTCGTCTCTCTCGCCGTCGAGCTCGGGATCGACCGGGCCACCGCGCGCGACCTGCATGTCGGCTACTACGAGGCGTTGGCGCGAGTCGCGTGGGCGGACGGTCTGCTCTCGGACGACGAGAAGGGAGATCTGAACGCGGTTGGAGCCTTGCTTGGCCTTGACCAGGCGGAGATGGCAGAGGCGCTCATCATCGCTACGGCGGAGGTGACGTCCGGCGCCACGGGGCCGCCCACGCATCGGGTCACTACTTTCCGGCTGCGCCCGGGCGACCTCGTGGTGTTCACGGGCGACATGGCGGTGCCGCGCGAGACTTGGATGGAGCGCGCCCAGGCAGTTGGCCTCGTTCCCTGGTCCGGCGTAACCAAGAAGGTGGCGCTCGTGGTGGCCGCCGACCCGGATTCGCTCTCGGGAAAGGCGCGTAAGGCCGCCGACTACGGCATCCCGATTGTGACCGAGCAGGCATTCGAACAGATGCTGGCGACACTCACGACGTGAACCCGGCACCTGCTTCCCGCGGGTGCCACGCCCCTATCGGCAGCGCGCCGTAGCTACGCCGAGAACCGCTCCCACCGCCACGCCAGCAGCTCCCGATCCGGCGCGTCCGCCCGCCGCGTCGGCAGCGTCAGCTCCCGCCCGTGCATCTCCTGGATCCCGTGCTTGAGCATCGGCCCGTCGACCTCCTCGAGCACGTCCGTCCGCACCTGCACCTGGTAGTCCGGCGTCACCCCGAGGATGTTCTGGTCGTACGCGGCGTGGTGGATCTTGCAGAGCGCGAGCCCGTTCGGTGTCGTCGGGACGCCGTGCGCCTCCGAGTCCGGCACGATGTGCGCCGCGTCCAGCAACGACCCGTGCTGCAGCCGGCAGATCGAGCACTGCGTGTTGTACGCGAGCAGCACCCGCGTCCGGAACGCCGGCTGGTGCAGCCGCTGCTTGGCGAGGCGGCGCGCGTACTCGCGCTGCGGCTCCGCGAGGCTCCGCACGTCACCCATGAACCGGAACGCCTCGTCGAGCGCGATGATGAACGCGCGACTCTCGGGCTCGTCGTCGACCACGTACACCGGCATCACGGGCGTGTAGTAGTTCGCCACTTCCTTGCGGAACAGGATGAGCGGCTGCCCCGTCTCCATCGCGGTCCGCAGCTTGCGGTTGTCGCCGCTCCACGGGTCACCCTTGCGGTAGCTGTAGTGCAGGAGACCGTCGTCGGACTCGACGTCGTCGTAGGGCCCGTTCGACGTCGCGACGATCGACAGCGTCGAGCTGAACGACGCCGGGTTGCGGATGCCCCGCGAGAAGTCGATGAGCGGAAGGTCGCGGCCGTCGATCCGGAAACCCAGGAGCTCCTGCCGGTGGAGGAACCCGCCGTTCATCGCGGCACGTTCGCGTAGCCAGCTCATGATCTCGACGCGAAGCGCCGACTCGACAGCGGTGTCCACCGCGCGAGCTCACCATGAAATGGGCCGTGGAAACAGGGCCGGAAGGCTTATCGGCTCACGAAGTGCCATGTCGGTGCCGACGAGTCCCTGGGAGGTACTCACATGCCCGCAGGGGACTCAGCCGGCGCAGAGGCGCGCCGCCAGCTCGCACTCGCCGATGCCCACGCCGCCGCGGCAGCGGAAGCCCGCGCCACGGCCGCCCGGTACGGCATCGCCGACGTGACGGAGAAGCGCACCGCGCAAGCCCTCGCCCCGCTCGCCGCCGTCGGCCATCACCTCCTCGCCGACCGCCGCTGGCCCGGCAGCCGCCGCGCCCAGGTCGACCTGGTCGTGGTCGGCCCCGGTGGGGTCTTCATCGTCGACACGAAGGCGTGGAAGGACGTCCGCATCCAGGCCGACCGGATCCACCGCGGCCAGGATGACGTCACCGACGACGTCCTGGCCCTCGCCGACCTCGCGTACGCCGCCGAGGGCGACCTCGCCGACGTGGGCCTCGCTCCGGGCGAGGTGCACGCCGTCGTCGTCCTGGCGGGCCGCCAGGGCATCAACGAGCGCGTCGGTCCGGTGTGCGTCGTCGGCGAGAAGGACGTGCTGCGGTTCATCGCCGCGAAGGGCAGCCGCCTGACACCGACGCAGGTCGACACGGTGCTGACGCGCGCACTGGCCCTGTTCCCTGAGGTGAACGCGCCCGCGCCCGTGAGCGTGGCGCTTCCCGAGCCGGTCATCCCGACCCAGGCGACGGCGTCGATGGAGCCGCTCCTCAGCGAGGAGGACGTCCAGTCGGCGCTGCTCGAGGGGATGCTCGCGAGCCCGATCGAGGAGTGGATGACGTTCCTCCACCCGTCTCAGGCCAAGCTCGTCCGCCGCTCCTTCAACGGCCCTTCGCGCATCCGTGGCGCCGCCGGCACGGGCAAGACCGTCGTCGGCCTCCACCGCGCCGCGTACCTGGCGCGGACGCGACCCGGGAGGGTGCTGGTCACCACCTTCGTCCGGACGCTGCCCGACGTCCTCAAGCAGTCCCTGCATCGCATGGCGCCGGACGTCGCGGATCGCGTCGAGTTCGTCGGCATCCACCAGTTCGCCCTGCGGGTGCTCGACGAGCGCGGCGTGCGCCTCAACCTCAACGGCCAGAAGGCCGACGCCGCGTTCAAGGTCGCCTGGGAGCGTGTCGGCGCGGCCGGACGCCTTGGCACCTCGGCGATGCAGGTGCGCTACTGGAAGGAGGAGGTCCAGAGCGTCATCAAGGGCCGCGGCATCACGCAGTTCGACCAGTACGCCGACCTCCTGCGGACCGGTCGCGGCTACCGCCTGAACCTGGACCAGCGCCGGGAGGTCTGGCGCCTGTACGAGGCCTACGACGCCGAGCTGCGCGGCCAGGGCGTGTGCGACTTCGCCGACGCCATCCTCCTGGCGGAGGCAGAGCTGCGGCGCGAGCCGCTCACCGAGCCGTACGGAGCCGTCATCGTCGACGAGGCGCAGGACCTCAGCTGCGCCATGGTGCGCATGCTCCACGGCCTTGTCGGTGACGCGCCCGACGCCTTCACCCTCATCGGCGACGGCCAGCAGTCCATCTACCCCGGTGGCTACACGCTCGGCGAGCTGGGCATCTCCCTCGCCGGCCGCGGCGTCGTCATGGACGTCAACTACCGCAACACCCGCGAGATCCTCGAGTTCGCGCAGCGCATGGTCGCCGGCGACGAGTTCTCGGACATCGAGGGAGCGGGCGCGCGCGGCGACGTGCCGGGCAGCGTCCCGCGCACCGGCGCCCGGCCGGTGATCGAGCAGTGTGCCGGCGCGCGGGAGCGGGGGCCTCGTATGGTGCAGCGCGTCCGCCACGTCCTCGGCGAGGTCGGCACGGGCCCGGGCGACATCGGCGTCCTGTGCCTGAGCAAGTTCGCCGTGCGCGACGCGCTCCAGGCGCTCCAGCGCGCGGGGATCCCGGCGATCGATCTCGAGAAGTACGCCGGCACACCCGTCGAGGCCGTCAAGGTCGGCACGATCAAGCGGGCCAAGGGGCTGGAGTTCAAGCAGGTGCTCCTGCCCGACGTCGTCTCGGCCGACGTCGGCAACGCCGCGCCGCCCGAGGACGGGACCGAGCGCGAGCGGTGGGACCTTCGCCGTCGCGAGCTGTACGTGGGGATGACGCGTGCGCGCGACGGTCTGTGGGTCGGGGTGGTCTGAGGACGGTGACCTACCTCGGCGTCGACCTCGCCTGGGGTGAGCGCAACCGCACGGGCCTCGCGGCGCTGGACGAGTCCGGACGCCTCGTGGCGTCGTCAACTGTGCGCACGGACGACGAGATCAAGGAGTTCGTCGACCAGCACGGCCGAGGCGACGTCGTCGCCGCGATCGACGCGCCGCTCGTCGTACCGAACGAGACGGGTCGACGAGAGTGCGAGGCCCTGCTGCAGGCCGAGTTCGGCCGCTATGACGCGGGCGCGCACTCGAGCAACCGCTCACGACCGTGGCTGAACCCACCTCGCGGCGAGGTCCTCGCGAACCGGTTGGGCTGGGACGTCGATCCCACCGTCTCGCCCGGTCCGGGACGCTCCGTCGCGATCGAGGTCTACCCGCACCCGGCGATGGTGACGCTTTTCGATCTCGACCGCGTGCTGCCGTACAAGAACAAGCCAGGCCGGACAACGGCGTCGAGGCGCTCGGCGTTCCTCGTGCTGCTCGACGCGATGGAGGAGCTCTGCGAGGAGCCGATGCGACTGCGCGCTCAGGCGCGGTGGGCTGACATCCGCACCGTGATCACCGCTGCGGAGCGACCGATGCACCTGGCAGCGGTCGAGGACGAGGTCGACGCCATCTTCTGCGCCTACTTGGCGTGGCTCTGGGCCCGCCAGGACTCGGCGCTCCGCGTCCTCGGGGACGCCCGCGTGGGCTACATCGTGGTCCCAGGGCCTCCGCGTCGGGCGCCGGGGCGGCGGTCTGCCGTGCCTGGCGGTGCCGTCACTGTGCAACGTGGGCATGAGATATGGGAAAGGGTGCACAAGGCGGCGGAGCAGCGCGGGCTGACGGAAGCGGAGCTGATCGCGAAGGCGCTCGACGCGCTCGGCTGACCTCCGTCCCCCGCCGCAAGCACCGCTACCTGCACTTCAAGGCAGAAGTGATAGTAACGTGGCGTTGTGTCCACAGATCCGCCCTCGGACCCGCTGCCCATCGACCCCGTCGAGTACGAGACGCACGAGTGGCTCGCGGAGGGCGATGGCTTGTCGAGCCGCGCCCAGGTCGCCGCCGGCTCGGGCGTCTATCAGTCCACGGTCCCCCCGAGCATCGCCGCTTACGCCCCTTCCCTGCCGTCCGACCTGACCGCCGACGTCGAGGAGGCGTCCGCGGCGCTCGCGCGGTTCGACGCCCACACCCGTGCCAGGCTCGGCACCGAGAGCCCCGCGCTGGGACCGATGAGCTCGATCCTCCTGCGCACCGAGTCGGCGTCGTCGTCGCAGATCGAGAACCTCACCGTGGGTGCGCGCCAGCTCGCCCTGGCCGAGATCGACCAGGCGTCGAGCGACAACGCGCTGACCGTCGCCGCGAACGTCCGTGCCATGGAAGCGGCGCTCGCCCTCGCCGACTCGCTGGACGAGGCGGCGATCCTGCGGATGCATGCCGAGCTCATGGCCGGTGAGCGCGGGTGGGAGGCCCACGCGGGCCGGTACCGCGATGGGCTCGTCTGGGTGGGCACCAGTGCGATCAGCCCTCGTGGCGCCTCGCACGTCGCGCCGCAGGCGCCGCTGGTGCCAGCCCTGATGAAGGACCTGATGGGCTTCGTGCAGCGCGAAGACCTGAGCGTCATCGTCCAGGCGGCGGTCGCGCACGCGCAGTTCGAGACGATCCACCCCTTCTCCGACGGCAACGGCCGCACGGGCCGGGCGCTCGTCCATGCGGTCCTCCGCGCCAAGAAGCTCATGCTGCACACCACGGCGCCGGTCTCGGCCGGTCTGCTCACGGACACCCGGGCGTACTTCGACAGCCTGACCGCATACCGCGCGGGGGACGCACGTCCGATCGTCGAGCAGTTCGCGCGCGCGGCGCGGTACGCGGCGACGTCGGGGGCTGCGCTGGTCGACGACCTCGCCGCGGAGCTCGACGCCGCGAGAGACGCGCTCTCCGGACTGCGCCCCCAGGCTGTCGCGTGGCGTGTGCTGCCTCACCTGATCTCGCACCCCGTGCTCAACTCCCGCTACCTCGTCCGGGACATGGGGATGACCGACACCACGGCGCAGCGTGCGTTGCAGCAGCTCGCCGACAGGGGCGTCCTGGAGGAGCGCTCGGGGAAGCAGCGCAACCGCGTGTGGCAGCACAGCGGCATCCTGCGACTCCTCGACGCGTACGCACAGCAGGTCCGACGCGGCTGACAGCTCAGGTCGTTCGCCATCGTCGTCGTGCCAATCGCGTGGTCAGGCCACGCTTGTGGACAACCGTGGCCATCGGCCCGCTCCCGCCATGCTCCCGTTGGGGAGGTGGCGTATGACCGGCGCGGGCGGGTTCGAGGTCGAGTACGACGAGGCGTGGGCGGCGGGTTCCGCCCTGCTGCAGGCGGGCGACGACGTCACCACCGTGGGACGCGCCGGCCTGCTCCTGGCCGCGGCCTCGTACGGCGACCGGACGCTGACCGCGGCGGCGCACCGCTTCGCGGACCGGTACACGCACCTGCTCGTGCAGGGCCTGGGCGAGGAGGCGGTCGACGCGGGGGAGAACCTCCACGCGACCGTGCGGGAGTACCGCGACAGTGACGTCCTCGCCCCGAGTTCCGAGCCCACGTCGAGCGGCGAGAACCCGCTGTGAACACTGAGGTCCGGATCTCCGAGCTGTGGACGACCGACGACCCCGAGCTGCTGGTGCCGGGCTCCCTCGAGGCGCTCCACGGCGATGCCGACGACCTCGAGGTACGCGCTGACACGCTGCTCGAGGCCGCTACCGACATCGGACGGCACGTGGTCGCGAGCTGGGTGGGCGACGCGGCGGACGGCTGGGCCGGGCGACGAGCCGTCCTCGAGGAGTCGCTGGGCGCGGTCGCCGGCGTCTTCCGTGCCGCCGCGATCGTGCTGCGAGCGCACGCGGACGTGCTGTCCTGGGCTCGGGGTCAGGCCGGCGAGGCAGCAGACCTGTGGGCCGCGGCGCGGCTGATGTGTACGGAGCCCGTGCCGTCGACGCGTGGGGCCCGCTCACGCCTGCCGGAGCGGGTCGCCCTGACCGTGCCGACCCTGGAGTACGACTCTGGTGCGCTGAACGAAGCCCAGACCATGCTCGACGACGCGCGGGCCGCGACGCGCGCGTCGGCGCAGGAGACGGCACGCCTGCTCGACGAGCTCAGCGCGGACCTGCCCGACGGCGCCTGGCACACGGGCCAGTTCTTCCTCAACCTCGCCCGTTGGGTCGGCACCGTGTTCGTCCACCTTCCGCTGGTCACGACGGTCCGGGTCTTCGTGGACCGTGACGGCTTCATGGAGGAGAGCCGGGCCACGAACGAGGCCCTCGGCGAGGCGGTCGACGTTCTGCTCACGGATCCCGACCAGGTCGTCCCGGTGCTGCTCGACACCCAGACGCTCGAGGACAACCCGGCGGCGTGGTGGGGCGGGATGGTGCCGGACGCGGCGCTGTCTCTCGCAGGTGCGGGGGCCGCATCCCGGGTCCTACGCGCAGGGCGTCCGAGCACCACGGGCGCGCCGGCCCGCGGCTTCATCGTCGAAGCAGGCGCAGTGCCGAGACCGGCGCGTCCGGCTGGGAGTGCGCCGAAGGCGCCGGCAATCTTCCTGACGCCCACCAACCCGCCGCAGCTTCCGCCGAGCAGCGTTCGTGACGGATTTGCGCTACGAGTGATGCGCCCTACAGACCAGTACCCTCACGGGTACTGGCGACTCGACAATCCGTCTGGCCAACCGGTCGATCCGACCACGGGCCTGCCGCCCGGCAACCTGACGCGGGCGCAGTTCCGCGCTCGCACGCACGTTCCGTTGCCCGAGGGATACTGGGAGAGTTGATGTACGGACTTCCTGCGGCAACCGACCTCAGTGCCTTGAACGGCTTAATTCTCCTCCAGGTCTGCGTCGGCCAGAATGAGGTTATCCTCCGCTTCGACGACACCTCGTGGATCAGGGTCGAGTCGGCTATGCGCCTGGTGCCCGACGGTGCAACCCCAATTCAGGAGCAGGACGGCGTGCTGAGAGAGCTCTTTGCCGCCCTCGGGGCGCCCATCGAGGCCGTCCAGTGGACCGTCGAGGGAACGGTCCGGATCAGATTCCAGGGACGTGACGCTCACGTTGAAATCGTGGACGACGATCCGCACTACGAGAGCTTCATGATTCAACTCAAAGATCAGCCGGCGATCGTCGTCTGACTAGGAACGTGCGAAATGGCTTTCGCAATTGAACCGTCTTCGGAGGCCGCTGATGGGCGCTGTGAAGAGCGGTAGCGACCACAGGGAGATGGTGCTCGAGCTGATCGACGGGATGACGGCGCCGGACCGGCGGCGACGGGAGCGCGCAGCCGACGAGATCACGGACGTCCTCGACGGGCACTCCGAGGAGGAGGCATTCGTCGTCTCATGCGTCCTCGCGACCCTAGCGCGCCGCGAGGACGACGAGGCCTGTCTAGAAGCGGAGCTGCATACGCTCACCATCATGGCGGAGAGGGGGGTGCTTCATCGCTCGGTACTGGAGCATGTGCTCGCCATCGACCGGAGCGCTCTGCGTGGCTCGTGCATCGACTACTACGACTACTTCCTAGGGCTGCGCGGTTCGGACTGGGGGCAGGTGTAAGAATGGTGCAAACCTGATGTACGGCCTTCCCCCATCGACCGATCTCAGCGCCTTGCGGGGCCTGCTTCTCACTCAGGTCTGCGTCGGGCAGCACGAGGTGAATCTCAACTTCGAGGGCGAATGCCGGATCATGGTCACGTCGACGTTCGTGATGCACTCTGGCGGCCGTGAGACAAGCGATCGGAGCGAAATCCTGACCGAGTTCATCGCGAGCCTCGGGAAGGCCATCCAGAGCGTCGAGTGGAACGTCGCGGGGACGGTCCGCCTGCGTTTCGCGGGCCGTGCCGCGACGATCGACATCCTTGACGACGAACCAAATTACGAGAGCTACGAGATCCAGTTCAAGGACCGACCTCTGATCGTCGTCTAGATCCCGTCGCGAGACGCCGGCCCCCCGGAGACAGCCCCGTGCGCATCGACCCGATGTCGACACCCGCCGACCAGGAGTGCTTCGAGGAGTTCGGCGTCACCCCGGAGCCGATCGACGAGTACGGCGGCCGCCTCCTTCGCTTCGACAACGAGGTCGAACGAGCGCCTCGACCTCTCGTTCGACCTCACGGACCAGTCCGTCGCCTACCGATGGTGGTCCTGCTGTCCATCGAGATCCATCCCCGCGTCGTGGTCCGCGACCGTGTGCTGTGCTGCGGCGCCACGTAGACCTGCGCGCCGCCCGCGCCGCCCGCGCCGCGTGTCAGCCGCTCCCCGTACCCTGCGCTGAACCCCAACCCAGGGAGCGCACCCCCGCATGTCGACGCTCGGCACCACGCTGACGGACTCCGAGCGCCTCGGCCGTGGCCTCGCGCTGCTCGGCACCGCGCTCCACCCGTGGGTCGACGCGGAGATGTCAGCGGCCGCGCCTGCCGACCAGGACTGGGCAGCCGTCTACGGGGCCTCCGAGTCCACCCGCCGCGGCCACGCCGTCACGGTCGACCCCCGAGAACCGCGCACCCTCCTGCGGATCGTCCGCCACACGCGCGACGTCTTCCCGCTCGAGCCCGCGCAGCACGCCTGGCTCGACCAGCTCATCGCGGCGACCAACCGCTGGGCGCACGTGCCGGACCTCGACCGCGCGGAGGTCGACGACGCCCTCGACACGATGGCCCTGCTGTTCGAGTCCCTCGCGATGGACGACGCCGCTGCGGAGGTCCGCGCCCTGCGCCCCGCCGCGCAGCAGCCCGAGCCCACCACCCCGCAGGACGACGACGTCGTCTCCCTCGCCCCCGCCCGCACTCAGACCCCAACCACCCCCGGCTTCCGCCACCTCACCGCCGCCGTCGGCCCGCTCGACGTCACCGTCACCTACCGCGAGGCCCTCAACTACGCCCTCGTCACCAACCGCGTCTCCCCGGTCCTCGGGATCCGCCTCACCAACCACGGCACGGCCCCCGTCGACCCCGGCCCCCTCAGCCTGACGATCGAGCCCTGGACCGACACCCACGTCGCCGAGCCGCTGGTCGTCGAGCCCGGCCTGGTCGCCCCCGGCGAGACGATCGACGTCCCCACGCACCTCACGGCCTGGCAACTGAGCCCGTCGGCCTTCGTCCACCTCGACGAGTCGATCACCACCCGCCTGACGCTCACCCTCGGCGACGCGCAGCAGACCGACCTCATCCGCCTCCTGCCGCCGGACGAGTGGTGGGCCGCGTCCATCCCCGAGGCTCTGGCCGCGCACGTCCGCCCCAACGACGCCGCCGTCGCCGTGCTCCTCGCCGAGGCCGCCCAACGACTCCAGGCCGCCACCGGACGCGGCGACCTCGACGGCTACCAGGGCGGCGAGGAGCGCGCCGTCGCCATCGCCCGCGCCGTCTACGAGGCGATGACGGCGCGCGAGGTCCGCTACATCCAGGCCCCGGCGTCGTTCGAGGGCACCGGCCAGCGCATTCGCTCGCACGGCGAGGTGCTCGACGGACGCTGGGGCAACTGCCTCGACCTCGCGTGCGCCTACGCGGCCGCACTCGAGTCCGCCGGCCTGCATCCCGTGATCGTCACCACCCGCAACCACGCCGTCGCGGGCTACCTCGTCACCGACAGCCAGCTCCCGCTCGTCGCGGTCAGCGACCCCGGCACCATCGGCCTGCTCATGGACGCCGGCGTCGTCGAGACCGTCGAGCTCACCGGCGTCACCGCCGCGATGCCGTTCGACGACGCCCTTGCGGCCACCGACCCGTGGTGGACCCGACGCCTCGACGAGGTGAGCCACGTGCTCGACGTCGTCGCCGCGCACCGCCGCGTGCGGCCGCTGCCGACCGTGCGGCGCGACGGCGAGACGGTCGTCGTCGAGGTGGAGGTCGAGCGCGCCGAGGCCCGCCGGCGCATCCGCGGCGAGACGACGCCCGCGATGCCCGTCGAGGACCGGCCCGCGCGCATCGAGGCGTGGCGGCGCTCGCTGCTCGACCTCACCCTGCGCAACCCGCTGCTCAACCTCGCGGCCGCGCGCAGCGGCGCGCCGGTCCACGTGCCGCACGGCGCGCTCGCGACGCTCGAGGACCTGGTCGCTGGCGGCCAGACCCTCACGCTGGTCCCGCACGACCAGATCGAGCAGATCCACGTCCAGCAGGGCGCGCGCTCGGCGCAGGACATCGACCCCGACGTCGTCCGCCGCATCCTGGTCGAGGAGTCGTGCGCCTACGTCGGCCTGGCGACCGCCGCGTACGCCGCGCGGATGCGGAGCCTGTCCCGCCGCGCGCGCACCGCGATCGAGGAGACCGGCGCCAACAACCTCTACCTCGCCCTCGGCGCGCTGACCTGGACCGAGCGCAGCAAGTCCGTCCGCGCCCCACTGTTCCTCGTCCCCGTCACGCTCGTCGGCGGCCGCGGCGCGCTGTGGCGCCTGCGCATGGACGAGACCGGCACGATCGTCCCCAACCACTGCCTCATCGAGAAGCTCCGCGTCAGCCGCGGCATCGTCGTGCCCGAGCTGCTCGACCCCGGCCAGGACGGCGAGGGCATCGACCTGCCGCGCGCGCTCCAGGCGGTCCGCGCCGCGATCCTCTCCAGCGGGCACGGCGACTTCGCGCTCGAGGAGACCGCGACCGTCGCGATGTTCGCGTTCTCCACGCTCGAGATGTGGAAGGACCTCACGGAGAGCTGGCGGTCGTTCGTCGAGCGCCCCGTCGTCCGGCACCTCGTCGAGACGCCGGGCGTGCCGTTCCTCGACGCGGCGCCCGAACCGGAGCCCGACCCCACCGCCGAGGCCACGACCTTCCTGCCCGTCCCCGCCGACGGCTCGCAGATCGAGGCCGTCCGCTGGGCGCGCGCCGGACGCTCCTTCGTGCTCGAGGGCCCGCCCGGCACCGGCAAGTCGCAGACCATCACCAATCTCATCGCCGACTGCCTCGCGCACGGGCGCAGCGTCCTGTTCGTCGCCGAGAAGCAGGCCGCGCTCGACGTCGTCAAGCGCCGCCTGGACGACGTCGGGCTCGGCGTCTTCAGCCTCGACCTGCACGGCCGCAACCAGACGATCAGCGCCGTGCGCGCCCAGCTCCAGGCCGCGATCGGGCACGACGTCGAGCGCTCCGCCTCGTGGGAGACCCTGCGCGACAGCTACCGCTCGCTCACCGACAACCTCAGCCGCTACCCCCGCCAGCTCCACGACGAGGGCCCGGTCGGGCTGTCCGCGTGGGACGCGCGCCAGGTCGCCCTGAGCCTGCGCGAGCGCGCCGACGTGCCCGACGACGCCCTCCCGCAGCTCCCCACGACGCTCGTCCTGGGCGCGGTCCCGGCTGCGGACGTGTACGACGCCGCCCGCGACCTCGCCCACGCGCTCCACGACCTGGGCGGCGCGCCCGCCGCGCACCCGTGGCGCCTCGCCGGGCTCACCGGCCCCGAGGCCGTCGTCCCGCAGCGCGTCGCCGCGGCCGTCGACGAGGTGATCGCGGCCGACGCCGCCCTCGCGGCCTCGCCCCTGCGGCCGCTGCTCGACCTCGCGACGACGCCCGAGCAGGTCGACCACGTCGCGGAGTGGCTCGACGCGAGCGCGGGGGAGCGGCTCGCGCCCACCGCCGAGGCGCGGCGGCTCGTGGGCCCGGGCTGGGCCGAGCATGCCGAACAGGTCCGGCAGGCGTTCGACCAGCACCGCGCCACCTACGCCGGCGCGCTCGGCCCGTTCGCGCCCGCCGTCATGGCGCTCGACCTCGACGCCGCGCTCGCGGCCTCGACCGCGGCCGACGCCTCCTTCTTCCTCGGGCGCGGCAAGCGCCGCCGCGCCGCGCTCGCCCTGGTCGCGGGCGCCGTTCGGCCGGACGCCGAGGTGCCGCTCAAGCAGCTCACCCCGCTGCTCACCGGACTGGTCGCTGCCCGCGCCGCGGGGGAGCGGCTCGCCCAGCACATCGGGGCCCTGCCCGGCCTGCTGCTGCCCTTCGGCTGGAACCCCCTCGACGTCGAGGCGCACGTCCCGGTCGAGCACGCGATCCGCCGGTGGGGCGCGACCGCCGACCTCGCCCGCCTGGGCGGCCGGGCCGTGGACGACGCGACCGAGGCCGTCGTCGACCGCGCGCACGACCTGCCATGGGGCACGGTCGAGGCGATCCGCCGCCTGGCGGCCGCGTGGCACGACGCGGCCTCCGCGCTGCGCGCGACCCCGGAGGACCTCGCCTCCTGGCTCGCGGGGCGAGGCCTGTCGGCCGGGCTCGCCGCCGACGGCCCGCGGTGGCAGGCCGACGCGCGCTCCGGCGCCCTCGTGCAGCTCCAGCGCTGGGCGCGCGTGCGCGGCGCGATCGCGGCGTTCGACGCGTGGGGAGCCCCCGACGTCGGGCGCCTGGTCCGCGCCGGCGTCCTCGACGGGGACCGCGCCGAGGACGCCGTCCGCCTCGCCTACGCGCAGACGGTCGTCGCCGAGCGGCTCGACGCCACCGGTCTGCGCACCTTCGACGAGCGCCACCGCTCGCGGCTGACGGGCCGGTTCCTGGACACGGGAGAGGACGTGCGCGAGCGCATGCGCGTCGAGCTGCCCGCGCGCATCGTCGCCGCCCGCACCTTCGACCCGCGGGCCCGCGCCGGCCGCAGCGCCGAGCTCATGGCGCAGCTCGGCCGCCGCCGCGGCGGCCTGACGATCCGCCAGCTGCTCGCGCGCTACGGCTCGATCATCACCGAGGTCACGCCGTGCCTGCTGATGAGCCCGAGCTCGGTCGCCCGCTTCCTGCCGACGGACGGCACCGGGTTCGACGTCGTCGTGTTCGACGAGGCGTCGCAGATCCGCGTCGCCGAGTCCGTGGGCGCGATGGGCCGCGGCGCGTCGGTGATCGTCGTCGGCGACTCCAAGCAGATGCCGCCCACGTCGATGTTCGACTCCGCGCCGCCGAGCGAGGGCGACCCCGTCGAGGACGTCACCGTGCCCGCGGACATGGAGAGCATCCTCGGGGAGGCCAAGGAGTCCCGGCTGCCGAGCCTGTCGCTGACCTGGCACTACCGCAGCCGCGAGGAGTCGCTCATCGCCTTCTCCAACCGCGCCTACTACGACAACCGCCTCGCGAGCTTCCCGACGCCGCCAGGCCGCCGCGAGGGTCTCGGCGTCTCCTGGCGCAAGGTCGACGGCGTCTGGGAGGGCGGCGCCCGCGGCGCCCGGGTCAACCGCGCGGAGGCCGCCGCGGTGCTCGACGAGGTCGCGGCGCTCCTGCGGCAGGACGCGCAGCGGTCGATCGGCGTCGTCACGTTCAACACGCAGCAGCGCGAGCTCGTCCTCGACCTGCTCGAGGGCTCGGGGGACGCGCTGATCGAGGCGGCGCTCGCGCGCGAGGAGGAGCCGCTGTTCGTCAAGAACCTGGAGAACGTCCAGGGCGACGAGCGCGACGTCGTCATCTTCACGCTCGCGTTCGCCAAGGACACCCGCGGCCGGGTGCCGCTCAACTGGGGCCCGCTGACGCGCAGCGGCGGGGAACGCCGGCTCAACGTCGCAGTGACGCGTGCCAAGGAGCGCGTCATCGTGCTCTCGTCGTTCGAGCCGGAGGAACTCGATCTGTCCGGCTCGTCCTCGCGGGGCCTCGCGGACCTGCGCGACTACCTCGTCCTGGCCAAGCACGGTGCCCGGCGCGCCGGCCTGGTGCGCGAGCGAGGGCGGGACCTGCACCTCGACGAGGTCGCGGCCGCCCTGCGCGACGCCGGGCTGGAGGTCCTCACGCATGTCGGCCTCTCGGACTTCACGGTCGAGCTCGCGGTGCGCGCGGCGCCCGACCTGCCGTGGGTCGCCGTGCTCCTCGACGGTCCCGCCTGGGCGCGCCGTACCACTGTCACCGACCGCGAAGGCCTCCCGCGCACCGTGCTCGAAGGCGCGATGGGCTGGGCGCGCGTGGTGCGGGTGTGGCTGCCGACCTGGCTGCGCGAGCCCGACGCCGTCGTGCACGCGGTCGTGGAGGCGGCCCGCCGCCCGGAGGCGCGCGAGCCGGCGCTCGCGGTGCGCCGCGCGGAGCCCGAGCACGTCGCGGTCGGCATCCAGGACACCGGGGCCTTCGGGGAGACGGCGCCGATCCAGGACACCGTCGTCGGTGTCCCGGACAGCGCGACGGTGCAGGACGTCCAGGACCTCGCGCCGCCCCCGGACGCCACGGCCCCGGCACCCTCGGGCACCGCCTACGTGCCCGCGTCCGAGGAACCACGCGGCACGGTCACCGTCCTCGACAACCTCCACCGCGCGCACGACCGCAAGCGCGTCGTGATCGAGATCGACGACGTCCTGGCAACCGAGGGCCCGATGCTCATGGACCGCCTCGTCGGCGTCGTCGCCCGGCGCTTCGGACTCACCGCGGTCCGCGAGGCGCGCCGCCGGAGCCTGGCCGCCGTCGTCCCGCCCGACCGCGTCGAGCACGCGCCCAACGGCGACGTCGTCGTCTGGCCGCACGGCGCCGACCGCCGCACCTGGGCCCTGGTCCGCGTCCCGCACGTCGGGGGGCGCGACCTCGCCGAGGTGGCCTACCCCGAGCTCCGCGCCGCGATGGTGCACATCGCACGCGGCGCCCACGGCATCGGGCGCGAGGACCTGCTCCGCGCGACCGCGCAGGTCTTCGGCGTCGCCCGCCTCGCGTCGAGGACCCGCCCCCGCCTCGAGGCGGTCCTGGCGGCCGCCCTCGACGAAGCCGCTCTGATCGAGCGCGACGGCCTCGTGGTGGCCGCCCCGTGAGCAGCGCCGTGGCCGACGCCCCGGCGGAGGTCGCCCAGCCGCACCTCAGGCTCGAGGTCACCCTGGGGGTGACCGCCCTCGCGATCGAGCACCCGCCCGCCATCCAGCACGCCCTCGCGTGGCTGACCCGCCACACCACGGTCGCAGCGAGTCCCGAGGCTGCCGTCGGCGCGGTCCTCTACCGGGACGAGGTGCTCGTCATGCGTGCCCTCGGTGCACGCCTCCTCGCCATGCTCGCCGAGCTGCCACGGGCCTCGACGACGGCCTGCAGGGTGCACCCCCGGTGGGCGGAGGTCGTGTGCGCCGCCCGGCGGGCGCGCTCGGTGATCGACCGCAACGGCGGCATCCGGCTTCCGCAGGCCGGCCTCCTGGCGTGGCTCGCGGACCCTCCGCTGCGCCGTTCCCCCGACGCCGACGGGAGGCACGGCGCGACGGCCGACGACGTCAGCCGCCTCGTCCTGGGCATGGCGGACGACGCGGGCCTCTGGGAGATCGAGTCCGACCTCAGCGTCTACTTCTTCGGCATGGGCGAGGCGGTGCTTCGGCGGGCGATCGTCGAGGTGGTCGCAGGGTTGGTCCGTGCCGGCCTGCTCACCGTCGAGCGGCATGTCTGGGCCGACGTCGACCTGCACCCGGTCCCGGACGCCGAGCTGGCGACCGTGCTCGACGACGACCGCTACTGGACGGCGCCGGACCACGGCGACCCGGCGCTCGCGATCAACGCGACCGAGGCGGGCCACGCGCACCGCAGGGGCCCGGCGCGCGGCACCTTCCCGCGCCCGGGCAGCCCTCCGGCGACGACGGCTCACCGCTGAGGTGACGCGGCAGCGTCGCTATCCGACGCTCACGCGCCCCCTGCCCCTACCTGCTTCCGCTGATCGCCCCGCAGCGCGCTCCGGCCCCTGTCATCCCAGCCAGGTGGTCGATCGTCGCGCGGCCTCGAAGACGCGGTCGATCGCCTCGAGATCGAGGACCTCCGGTCGTCGCTCGAGCCACTTGCCGATGGCCCTTCGGTAGACCACGTGCGCACCCTCCGGCGCCTTCTTGATGGTGATGTCGGCTGCGCCCACCGGGACGACCACGCCGACCGCCTCGACAGGGACGCCGGCGGCCGCGGTCAGGAGCCTCGACGCGCGAGCCGCCTCGTGGCGGCTGTTGCGCAGGTACGGCTGCTTCTGACCGTTGACCATGAACGTCGTGCCCGCGACCCAGATCTTCGCGCCGGGATGGTGCTTGGCGTTCAGCGTGAAGACTCCGCCCGGGCCGATCACAACGTGATCGATGTCAGATCCGTTCACGCCGACCGGCACTGCGTGGAGCGCACGCCAGCGCGCGTCCTTCTTGACCAGCCTCGCGAGACGGGCCGCGACCATCTCCTCACCGTCCGCGCCGATCCGCCACGCCCGCTCGTCGGTGTGCACCCGCAGGACGCGCGCGACGAACGTCCGCACCGGCGCGGCGTGCTTGAGAGCGATCGCCTGTTCGCGGGCCGCTTGGCCGGCTCGTCGCTCGGCGAGGTCGTTCCAGACCGGCTCCTGCGCCGCCACCGACGACTCGGTGATGACCGTGACCCCGGCGTTCGTGGACGGCGCGGGGGAGGCCTGCTGAGCTGGTTCCGGGACCGCGGCGCGCCAGCCCGCGACGGCTGCCTCCACCGCTGCACGGTCGGCGTCGTCGTCGACGGTGACGACCCCGGTGGCCAGGTCGCACCATCCCATCCGTCGCTCGTCAGGAGCGGTGACGTAGAGGCGGTCCTTCCCGTACTTGCGCCACCGCACGACGCTCAGCTCCCTCAGATCGCTCATGGTCTCCCCCTGGTGTTCGCGCCGAGCGCCGACGCGATAGCGCTCGCGCCGTTGACGCGGCATCGACATCCCCGGGGTTCGACGTGACGGCGTGCACGTCAGGTCACCCGTTCGGCGCATCACCGGCCCCGCCGGCCGTGCCGCTCATGCCACGGCAGCGGGTGCCGCTCTGCTCACCCCTGCGATGCGGTCACGTGGGCGACGCGCCACCGGGCGCCGTCGTGCGTCACGGTGATCGCGTAGTACCAGTGGCGTCGCGTCGGTGAGGAAGGGCCCTCGTCATAGACGGCGAGGCGGCTCAGGTCGGTCCCCTCGACCAGGTGGAAGTTCACCATGACCCAGGTGTCGGAGGCGCCGCCAGGCATCGCCGACGCGACGACGACGCGGTCGTCGGCTGGCGTCGGCGACGTCCGCCATTGCGCGAGCGCGTCCTCGATCAACGAGCCACACGTCTCGCAGGACGGGTCGGTGAGGTCACGCATCGCGACGTCGTCGCCCGTCGCCCGCACGTATCGGTCGAGGTGGGCGTAGTGGGCGGCGGTGCTGATGCCGTCGCTCCAGCTGTCGCTGTCGAGCTCCGTCGGCGGTCCGCTGTAGGCGGCAGCCAGGGGTGGCCCACCGTCGGGCCCCGGCCTCTGGACGGTCGCGGAGTCGAGTCCGCGCAACATCCAACGGCCCTCCTCGAGCACGACGGCGGCCGCCACCGCGTAGGTCCCACCCGGGCCCGTGTCGACGACGGTGCCGTGGGCGTCGAGCTCCTGGCTCGGCGTCGTGACGACGCGACCCAAGACGGAGAAGAAGTCGTCACTGACACGGATCGCGTGCGCCACGTGCAGTCGCGAGGTCGCCCCGCTGGGCACCCGACCTTCCGCGTGGGCGGCGCGAGCCTGCTCCGCGACGTGCGCGCAGTACCCGCACTCGGGGTGGCTGAGCTGCTCCCAGGCCTGCAGGTCACCGGTGTCGTGGGTGTAGTCGGCAACCGCCAGCGCGTACTCCAGGAAGATGCCGCCCGACTCGTCGGCGGTGACGTCCAGCTGGGCGGGTGGCTCCGGCCGCACCGTGTGGTGCACCAGCTCGGGCGCCTTGTCCCGCGCCTCGTCGACGGTGAAGACGGGTACGGCCGGCTCGCTAGGGCGCGGCACTGGCGATGGTGCGGCATTGCCGCATGCGACGAGCGCCACCGCGAGCACGGCGGCGCCGACCGCCGCGAGCCGATGGCGTTCGGTCCTGGGCGAAAGGCGCATGTCGGGCACCGTAGGCCAGGGCAGTGGTCCTCGGAGTGCCCTGTGGACAACTGTCCGACCCGTCCCGTGGGGCTCCCGGCGGTAGCCGTGCAGGGCGCCGCCCGCGCACCTCTCCTCCTTCCGGCCGATCAGCCCTACCCACCGCTGCCCTTCCATCGGTGACGTGCCGAACCATCTGGCGCGCGACCTGCACGACACGGTCGCGCACCACGTCTCCGCGATCGCCGTGCGCGCGCAGGCCGGACTCGCCGTCGCGCCCTCGGTACCGCGGCTGGATGATCCGCGCCTACGCGCTCGGCCAGGGCGCCGGGACGCACGTGTTCGTGCTCGGCGGCGGGGAGCCGCCCGCCTACCAGTACTTCTCGCCCCCGCTCGCGAGGAACCGCCACAGGACGCCCGCCAGTGACCCCTGGAGCACGGGCCAGTCCTCCCGAGGGAGGAGCGGCTCGGCCACCCGCAGCTGCCAGCCGCCGGACCCGTCGACGCTCGCGATCAGGAGATCGGAGTCCCCGAGGAACTCGGCGATGACGACGTCGTGCGGTCGGAGCTCGTCGGGGCGCGCGATGCGCTCGTGCGCGGTGCGCCTGGCGCTGGCGGCCGGCGAGAGGATCACCATCCCCCACTGTCCGTAGTCCACGTCCTCGAAGAGCCTGGCACCTCGGGTCAGCGACCAGAGCTCGCGCAGTTCGTCTGGCGCGTGCTCGGGCACGGTGGCGGCGATCTCGTGGGCTGTGGCGGGCGGCTCGAGAGTGCTCGCGAGCCGGAAGCCGGAGTCGTCGTAGCGCCGTGGCTGGCCGAGCGCGGCGAACCTCGCGAGCAGGCGTCGCAGGTCCGGCGCGAGTGCCTCCGTCATCCGGCCCCCACCTCGCCGAGCGCGTCTGCCAGCCGCCGCCACGCCGCCCGCTCCGCCTCGGGCAGCGTCTCGATGCGTCGTCGCAGGTCACGAGCCTTCTCCGCCACCTCGCGCTCGCGGTCGCTGAGGAGCGCCGCGTACCGCTCGTCGGCGAGGTACTGCGCCGGCGTCGCGTGCATCGCGACCGCGTCAAGGAAGATCGCCAGGCGCCTGGCCCGCACGCCGGGGCCGGCGCCGTTGTCGTGCGCGACGGCGACGTAGTCGAAGCGGCCTTCCCACAACCGCCGCGTCGCCTCGTCGGCGGAGAACGTGACGACCGTGCCGAGAGCTGTCCCCCGCCGCCGGTCGGACGCGAGCGGCGTGCTGCCGGCCCGGAACAGCAGCACCTCGTGCGCGATGCGCAGGAAGTTGTCGTCCGTCATCGAGGCCCCGACCGCCATGAGGTGCTTGGTCATGAGCAGCGACTGCACGACGGCGCCCATAGGCCCGGACTGCGCGTCGTAGCCCACGAAGTCCGACCGTGACAGCACGATCGTCTCGGGGAACCGCGCGTCGCCGTGCATCTTGAGCAGCCACGGGGCGCCCGGCATCGTCAGGTTAAAGGGGAGCACCGCGAGGTGCTCCTGGCCGGTGTCGTGCACGGCACGCTCGTAGAGGTCGTCGTAGTTGGTGGTCACTGCCTCCGCGCACCCCAGCGACGCGAGCAGCGCGTGCGACAGGCCGTACCGGCCGTCCCCGCGGGTCAGCTCGGCGACACGCTCGCCGAGCCGCTGCTCGCCGAGCACGCGCCGCAGCAGCTCGGACTGGTCGAGCGGCGACCGGACGGTGCCGAGGTCGACGCCGGCGTCCTGCGCGAGCCGCCCGATGAGCTCGCCCCACGACGGCAGTCCCGCCGACATGCTCACCCCCGCGCCGATGAAGAGCGCCAGCGACCCCTCGGTCACGCGGGCGGCGAGCGCCTCGGCGTCGCGCAGCAGGCCGGGAGGCAGGTGGTCGGCGTGACCTCCACCGAGAAGGCGGCGTCGCGCCTGGAACGCCGCGTGGTCCGCCGCGTCCGCCGCGGCGACGACGACGTCGATCCCCCCCGAGTGCGCCGCAGCCAGGCAGGTCGCGAGCAGCGCGTCGACGACGTCGCCCCGCACTGCCCCGAATCCGCCGCGCCCGACGCCGAGCGTGGGCACGGCCACCACGGGCCGCGGCCGGTTCCCGCCGGGTCGCAGCTGGGCGTGGTCGATGTCCGCGAGGACGGCGGCCAGCCGGTCGACCATGGGCCCGACGGCGTCCGCTGCGCCCGCCAGCCCGCGGCCGTTCGCCGCGTCGACGAACCAGACCGGCGACCGCGGGCGCAGCACGGACGACTCCCGTGCCCGGCCCCAGCCGGCGTCGGCCCAGCCGTGCGGCCGGAGCGCCCCGACGTCCCGACGCCACGCGGCCGCGCCGGTGTCGTCACGCCGACCGAGCGCCGCCGCCCACCGCTCGCCGACCGAGAACGCCCGGTCCGTCGGCACGACGACGGCGTCGTGGTCCAGGTTCTCCACGCGCCCGTGGACCACGAAGACGTGTCCGTCCCCGGTCATGGGGCGACGCTAGCCCGGTGGGGCGGGGTGTGCTCCCGTCGTCACCCTGTGGGCGGCTGCCCGGTGTCGGCCCCGTGCGCGACACTCGCCCGGTGACCACCGCCTCGCTCGTGCACCGGATCGAGCAGGCGCTCGCCGCGCGGGAAGCGACGGACGATGAGGTCGCCCTGGCGGACCGGGTGGTCGAGCTCGCCCCCGCGGACCTCGGCCGCCTCCACGTCCATCTCGAGACGGACCAGGTCCGGGCCGCGGCTCACCCGCGGCTCACCGGCACGCTGCGGAGGCACCTCGACGACGCTGTCTACCCGCCGGCCGCGGCGAGCGCCGTGCTGCGTGCCCTCGCGGACGGCGACGGGCCGCGGCAGACGCCGGCGGGCCGGCTGACCGCGGCGGCGCACGTCCTGCGGCGCGCGACCGACCCGGTGGCGCCGGACGTCGTCGCCGCCGCGACAGCGCTCCTCGCCGTGCTCCGTGCTGCGGCGGACGCACCCGCCCCGGGACCCGAGCGCAGGCACAGGTTCCCGTGGGGCCACGGTCCCGCGCTTGCCCTGCTCGCCGGTATTCCCGGCGCCGAGGACGTCTGGCCCGACCTCGACGACCGCCTTCGTGGCACCGCGGAAAGCAGCTGGCACGCCGGCCGTCTCGAGATGGTGTCCACCCTGTCCGCCGAGGAGCGGTTCCTCCTCGACCGGGCCCCGCAGCTGTGGGTGGGGGCGCGCCCGACGCCGGTCGGTGACGGCGGCCCACGGCCGGACGACATCCCCGCCTACCGGGCCTGGGTCCGCAACGCCCTCGAGGATGCGCTGGAGCGGGCCCGCGACGTCGCCGCGGGGCGTGTGCCGTACGCACCCGACGCCGCGTTCACCGGGACGGAGGCGCCCGTCGTCGCCGAGGCCGCGCTCCAGGCGCTGGCATGGGACGAGCCCTGGGTCGCCGATCTCGTGCCCCCACTGCTCGAGGCGGTCTCGACGGCGCCGGACCCTGCCGCCCGCACGGTTCCCTCGCAGTCACTGGCGATGAACCTCGGCCGTGCCATCGCGTGCGCGCCGACGCCGGAGACGGTCCAGGCCCTGACCCGTGTCATACCGACGGTCCGGCACGCGGGCGTGAAGAAGAAGCTGACGCGTCACCTGGCGGACGCCCGGCGCCACCTCGCGCTGCGGCCGGCGATCGCCTTCCGCGGCGACCCTGACCTCCACGACCCGCGGCGCACGACACAGCTGCGCCTGCTCGAGAAGGGCTATCTCACGGGTCTGCACTGGCCGGCGGCGCAGTGGCAGGACGCTGTCGCCCCCTCGCTCGGGGACGTGGCGGGTCGCCTCGTGTGGAGGGTGACCAGCGCCGACGGTCGCGTCCGGTCGGCGATGCCGCGCCCGGGCGCGGGCACCTTGCTGTGGACGGACGCCGACGACCTGGAGGTCTCGGTGACGCCCGACGCCTCTGTCGCGCTGTGGCACCCGGCCTCCGCCGACGACCAGGAGCGGGGCGCGTGGCGCGACCGCATCTGGCGCGAGCGCATCGACCAGCCGTTCCGACAGGTCTTCCGCGAGCACTATGGCGCCATCCCGGCGGCTGACGGCGTCGTCACGGACTTCGAGGGCTACGTCGTCGACCTGCGGCTGTTCACGGCGGTCGCTCGCGGGGCGGGGTGGACGAGCGACGCGCACGACGGGATGACGCGCACCGAGGGCGCCGTCGTGGCGCGGGTCGACCTCCCCGGCGCCTACCCCGGCGCGCGTGGTGAGTCCGTGCTCGGGGCACTGCGGCTCCGTACCGGCCGCGGTGCCGGCACGGCGTGGTCTCCCGACGCCGCCGAGGGGCATGTGCTCCTCTCCGAGATCCTTCGCTCCCTGGACCTTGCGGTCTCGGTGGCGGCCCTCGGCCTCGTCCCCGACCGGCCGGCGAGGCTGCCGCACTGGAGCGACGGCCTGGCCCTGCGGCGTGATGTGGTCGCCCGCGCGACGGAGGGCCTGCCGGACACACACCTGAGCCGCACGCATCTCCACGTCGGCCGCTTCGCCATCCACCTGCGGACGGGGCGCATCACGCTCGACGGGGACGAGGTGCCCCTCGTCGTCACGCCGCGCCCGACGCCGACGGTCCCCTGGCTCCCGTACGACGAGAAGCTGCTCGCGCGCATCCTGGCGGCCGTGGCCCAGTGCGCCCGTGGCGGGTGAGGCCGCCACCGGGCCGCACACCCGTCAGCGGAGAGCCGCGAGGCCCGTGCGCGCACGTGGCCGCCGCTCTTCCTCGTCCCGCAGGACCGACACCTGGGCGTAGGCCGCACCCGCCACGACGGCGGCGCTGACGGCGGCCAGGAGCCATCCGGACCCGACGACCTGCCCGTACCGCGTCGTGAGCAGACCGAGCAGGTACAGCCCGCCGACCACCCCTGCGGTCACCGCGGCGACTGCGACGGCGAGGCGGGACGGACCAGGGCTGTCGCTGCGCAGGGCGGTCAGGGCCGCGGCAGCAGTCAGGAGCGGGAGCATCAGCACGGCGACGGTGAGGAAGGCCTCGCCGCCCTCGGTCGTCCCGGTGAATCTGATGAGCAGGTTCCAGCCGCTCAGACCGGGCCAGGTGACCGCCTCGGTCACGTGGTCCGCGTCGAGGTCCACCCCGTCGCCGAGCCACGTGAGGGACATCGACACGACCGACAGCGCGGCGCCGAGGGTGAGCATCGACGCGGTCCTGCGCAGCGTCCCCTCGCGCCGCTCGATGCGCGAGAGCCGGCCCTCGAGCCGACGCAGCCGTCCGATGAGCTCGTCGTGCTCCATCCGGGCCTCCTCCGCAGCGGGGTGACAGCACCTGCCGGCCGATCTTGGCACCAGATCGGGTGCGGTGCGTGCTCATGGCAGCGGAGAGTGCGGCCCTGCGTCAGCCCAGCCCGCCGAGCGCTCCGACCAGCCCGGCGAGCAGCATCGCCAGCACGACGCCGCCGGCGACCCAGGGCGCGGCCTTGCGTGCCGCCCTCATCGGGCGGGATCCAGGGTCGTGCCGCGCGCGCTGCCGTCAGTCCTCATGCGACGAGGGTAGGTGAGCAGCTCGCAGCACACGGACGATGGCCCCCGGAACCAGTCCGGGGGCCATCGTCGTCGGCGTCGTCGCCCGCGTCGAGGTCACGACTGCGTCGGGGAGTCGCCCGCGAGCAGCCGGTACAGCTCCTTGCGTGCGCGGACCAGGACCTCGCTCGCGGCGGTGTGCTGCTCGGAGGTGCCGACCTTCGCCACCTGCGCGACGGCGTCCTTGAGCGCCATGACCTCCTGCCGGAGCGCGAGGGCGGACGCAGGGTCGAAGCCCGCCGTGGTCCACGGGGTGCCGAGGGTCGCGCGGTGCTCCTCGACGTAGGCGGTGCCCTGCGGCGTCAGCGACGCCGTACGGCGTCCTTCCACGCGCTCGATGGTCACGAGCCCTTCGTCCTCGAGCGCTTGGAGCGTGGGGTAGACGGAGCCGGGGCTCGGCGTCCACGTCCCGGAGCTCCGGTCCCCGATCTCCTGGATCAGCTCGTATCCGTGTCGTGGCTGCTCGTCGAGCAGCAGGAGGATGGCGGCCCGGACGTCGCCGCGAGCCCGGGGCCCGCGCCCGCGACGCCCAGGGCCGAAGCCGGGAGGGCCGCCGAAGCCGCCAGCGCCGAAGCCGCCGGGCCCGCCGAAGCCAGATCGGAAGAGC
>NZ_JACEXH010000302.1:0-1934 GCF_014525465.1 Actinotalea sp. JY-7885
GCCAGGGCCCACCCGGCGCTCGTCGAGGCGCACCTGCGACCGGTCTCGCCGCTCGCGGCCGGGCCGGCGGCCGCCCGGGCCGGCGCGACGGCCATGCTCGACGTCTCGGACGGGCTCGTGCGTGACGCGGGCCGGCTCGCGCGTGCGAGCGGCGTCGTGGTCGACCTGGACGACCCGCTCGTCGCCTTCGGCGAGGACGCCGTCGCCCTCGCGGCGGCCGCCCGAAAGCTGGGCGTCGACGTGCGCGACTGGCTGCTGGCCGGCGGTGAGGACCACGGCCTGCTCGCGGCGTTCCCCGCGGGTGGGGCGGTTCCCGCGCCGTTCCGTCCGGTCGGACGGGTCACGGCCCCGACGCCCGGCGCGCCGGCCGGCAGCGTGACCGTCGAGGGTGCCGCCGTGCGGGGCCCCACGGGCTGGGACCACTTCGGCGGCTAGCCGGCTGCGCCACCGCGCACGCCGTCGCGCGCGGTGGCGTTCCGTCGATGGCCTCCCAGGTGCTCCGTCGGGCCGTCAGCCGCGGCGGTAGCGGACCTCGGTGAGCTGCGTGCCACCGACGTCCTCCAGGCGCTCCACGCCGTCGCGCGCGAAGCCGTTGCGCCGGTAGAAGTGGGCGGCGCGCTCGTTGACGTCCGGCACCCACAGCGTGACGGCCGCTCCGTCGGGGACCTCCGCGAGGAGCGTCCGCATGAGCTCGCGCGCGATGCCCTGCCCCCAGGAGCCGGGCTCGAGGTAGATGTAGTGGATCTGGAGCGTCGTGCGCTCGGCGTCCTCGTCGAGGCTCGGGCCCAGGGAGGCGAACGCGACGACGCGTCCCTCCTCCTCGGCGACCCAGGTCCTGGTGCCCTCCCGGGGCGTGGTCAGGCGATCGGCCCACGTCGCGGCGCGGGCGGCGACGTCGAGACCGGCCAGGTACTCCGCCGGGACGACGTCCGCGTAGGCCTGCCGGAGCGAGGCGACATGGACGGCCGCGATGGCGTCGGCGTCCCGGGCCGTGGCCGGTCGGACGAGGACTTCGTTGAGGTCTTCCACCATGGGCGCCACCCTGCCACCTGTGCGCGCACAATGCCACGCCATGATCGAGTCTTGGGCACCTCTTGGCGTGTCGTGCCGCGCGTGCCCGCCCGGTGCCGGACACGACGACGCCCGCGGACGGTCTCGTCCGCGGGCGTCGGTGTGTCGGGGGTCAGGCGGGGCGCTGCACCTTGCCGGCCTTGAGGCACGAGGTGCACACGTGCACCCGCTTGGGGGCACCCGCCACGACAGCGCGCACGCGCTGGATGTTCGGGTTCCAACGACGCTTGGTGCGGCGGTGGGAGTGCGAGATGCTGTGCCCGAAGCCCGGGCCCTTGCCGCAGACGTCGCAGTTGGCAGCCACGTTCTCTCTCCTGATCGTCAGTGCACGCCGCGCGCTCACGAGGAGGGCGACGAGTTCGATGTCCGGGCCGAGGCGCCCGGTTCGGGCACGCTCTCGGCGCCCGGGCGTGGCCGGGCAACCTCGATAGGGTATCCGATCGCGGGGCCCGTCCCAAACGGACGGGTCGCGTGCGCGGATGGGGCAGCGTCAGGCAGGTCGGCGGCGGGAGGTGCGGTGAGGACCGTCGTCGTCGACGCCGCGCTGCTGCGCGCGTGGTCCCGGAGCGCCACGGCGCAGCTGCGGGCCGCGAGCCAGGAGCTCGACGACCTCAACGTCTTCCCCGTGCCCGACGGCGACACGGGGACGAACCTCCTGCTGACCCTCGCCGAGGCGACCCGCGGCGCCGACGCCGGCGGCCCCGGGGTCCACGCCTGCGCACGCGCGCTGCTGCGCGGCGCCCTCGTCGGTGCCCGCGGGAGCTCGGGCGTCATCGTGAGCCAGTACCTGCGCGGGCTGCTGGGCGCCCTGGTCGCTCCGGAGGGCGGCGAGGGCGCGCCGGTCCGCGCCCCCGACCCGGCCG
>NZ_JACEXH010000303.1:0-1871 GCF_014525465.1 Actinotalea sp. JY-7885
GGCGCCGCGCGCCCGCGGCGCGGCGCGCCAGGTGGGCGGCGCGCTGCGAGTGCTCGGCCGCCGACCGGCGGACCAGGTCCGCGGCGACGCGGTCGGTCGTCCCGTGCGGTCGCTTCATCGGACTGCCTCCTCGTCGTTCGCGCTGGTCGTTCCTCACCGGGTGCAGGCGCAGCGGCTCCGCCCTCACCGCCGGCGACCCGCCCGCCGACGTGCTCCCGGGCCCCGGACCGGCCTCCCCGAGCACCGCGAGGATGCGCAGGTGCTCCGAGAAGCGGTCCTCGACGCGGGCGTCGAGCAGCTGCTGGCGGTACCGCAGGTGGTGCGGCACCAGGTAGGCGATCCACAGCCCGGCCATGGCGATCGCCACGAGACCGGCCTGGTTCACGTCACGACCGTAGGCGCGCCGCCCACCCCGGGGTCGCAGGGGCCGCGGCGTGTCGGTCGAGAACTACAGCGGTGTCGTTCGGCGCCTCAGCGCCCGGCGGCCCGCCACCGTGCGAGCAGCCCGTCGGGGACCTCCTCGACCGTCACCGCGAAGGTGCGGTGGTCGCACCACGCGCCCTGGATGTGCAGGTAGCGCTCGCGCACGCCCTCGTCACGCAGGCCGAGCTTCTCGACGACGCGCAGGCTCGGCGCATTCTCCGGCCGGATGTTGATCTCGATCCGGTGCAGCCCCACCGGACCGAAGCAGTGGTCCACGGCCATCGCGACGGCGGTCGGGGTGATCCCGCGGCCCGCCACGTGCTCGCTGATCCAGTACCCGATGCTCGCCGAGCACAGCGAGCCGCGGACGATCGTCGAGACCGTGAGCTGGCCCACCAGCTCACCGCGGTACTCGATGACGAAGGGCAGCGCCGAGCCCTGCCGCGCCTGCGCCGCCAGGTTGCGCACGAACTCGGGGAAGCTCGGCGGCTGACCCGTCACGGGCTCCGGCGACGTCGCCTCCCACCGCTCGAGCCACGCGGCGTTCGTCATGCGCGCCCTCAGCCACGGGCGCGCGTCCCGCCGCCGCAGCGGGCGCAGGACGACGTCGTCCTCGCGCAGGATCACCGGCCACCCTCGCGCCACGTCAGCCTCCCAGGATCAGGCAGGCCAGCGTGTCACCCGCGCGCACGGTCGTCGTGTCCTCGCCGACGACGGCGAGCGCGTTGGCGGTCGCGAGGTCGGTGAGCGAGGGGTCGCGGGGGTCACCGACGGGCGTGACGACGTAGCCCTCGGTCGGGGACCCGGTCACGGTCGCGGGGACGAAGTGCCGCAGCCCGGCGGGCGACGCGAACGCCCGCGTCGCCGCCGCCTTCACCGACGGCCGGAAGAGCTCGGACTGACCCGCCATGGCGCGCAGGGCAGGCCGGACGAAGACCTCGTAGGAGATGAGCGCCTCCACCGGGTGGCCCGGCAGGGCGAACACGGGCACGCCGGCAGGCGCGTCCTGCCCCTGCCTGTCCGCGAGGTCCGCCAGGCCCGACGTCGGACGCCCCTCGGCGCCCGGCCAGAGCTCCTCCTGGTCGGAGGCCAGGACGGTGCCGAAGCCCTGCCGCCGGCCGGGGGCCATCGCCACGTGGTCGAAGCGCACGGTGCCGAGCGGCGCGAGCACGTCGGTCACGGTGTCCCACGGGCCGTCGCTGAGCCCTCCGGTGACGAGCAGCAGGTCGGCGCGCACGAGCTGGTCGGCGAGCACCTCGCGCAGGGCGGCGCGGTCGTCCCCGACCGGACCGACGCGCACAGCCGTCGCACCGGCCTCGCGCACGGCCGCCGCGAGGGCGTGCCCGTCCGCGTCGTGCACCCGGCCGTCGGCCAGGACGCGACCGGGCTCCACGAGCTCGTCGCCCACGGGCACCACGACGACGCGCGGCGCGGGGTGCACCCGCAGG
>NZ_JACEXH010000304.1:0-1857 GCF_014525465.1 Actinotalea sp. JY-7885
CTGCCCCCGCGACGTCCGGCGCGCGGACCGCCGTGGCCGGCTGCGACGTCGAGCGCGTCACCTACCTGCCGGACGAGCCGCCCGCGCTGGGCCGCCTCGGCGCGCGGCAGGCGTGGGAGCGCGCGACCGGCGCCGGGGTGACGGTGGCCGTCGTGGACTCGGGCGTGGACGTGCGCAACGCGCACCTCACGTCCGCGGTGGTCCCCGGGGCCGACGTCGTCGGCATGGGCGGCGACCCGAGCGGCTGGTCCGACAGCGCGGGGCACGGCACCGCCGTCGCCGGGATCATCGGGGCGCGTCCGGTCGCCGGGTCGGGACTCGTCGGGCTGGCACCGGAGGCCACGATCCTGCCGGTCCGCATCTACTACGACGACAGCGACCAGGGCGCCGCGGCCGGGGTCGACGTGCAGACGGGTCGGATCGCCCAGGGCATCCTGTGGGCCGCCGAGAACGGCGCGCAGATCATCAACGTCTCCATCAGCAGCACGACCGACGACCCGGCCCTGCGGGACGCGGTGCGGGTGGCGACCGAGCGCGGGTCACTCGTGGTGGCGAGCGCCGGGAACCGGGCGACGGCGGAGGACACCTCCGACTCGCCCCGGTACCCGGCGGCCTACGAGGAGGCGCTCGCGGTCACGGCGGTCGACGCGGGCGACAGCGCGACCCAGGACGCCATCCACGGGCCGCACGTCGAGATCGCGGCGCCCGGCACCGACGTCATCACGACCTACCACGCCGCGGGGGACTGCGTCCTCGGCGGCGAGGTCTCCACGAGCTACGCGACGGCGTACGTCAGCGCGGCCGCCGCGCTGGTCGCGCAGGCGCACCCGCAGGAGACGCCGGCGCAGTGGGCGCACCGGCTGATGGTGACGGCGGCGCGGTTCACCGTCGACCAGCGGGACGACTGGGTCGGCTGGGGCGTGGTGCGCCCGCCCGCCGCGCTGACGTTCGTCGACGACGGGTCCGCGCCGGGGCCGCCCAGCCCGGTCCACGAGCGTCCCGCCGTCGAGGTGCCGCCGCCGGCCGAGCTGGAGCTCGGCGCCCACGAGGACGTCCTCGCGCCCGTGCAGGCCGCGTCGTCCTGGTGGGCGCTCGCCGGCCTCGGGGCGTGCGTCGGGGCGCTGATCGTCTCGCGGCTCACGACGCGGCGGCGGCGTCGGGTGCCGGCCTGAGGCGAACGAGGCGTCCTCCCGGCTCAGGTTCCGTCCCCGACGTGCCGATATGTCAGGCAGGCCTCGACCCGGGGTGGTCCCGGCCTGCCCGCGCGAGGCGGTGGTCACAATGTCAACGACGCGCACAGGAGTGATGACACCGATGGCGACGCCCGGATCCGTGCCCGCGAGCATGGGCAAGCGACTGCTGGCGGCCGTGATCGACGGCGCGGCGGCCACGGTCCTGGGCGGCGCGTTCGTCGTCGCCGGCACGATGTCCTCGCTGCGCGAGCTCTCGGAGGCACCCGGTGGGGCGGTCTCGCCGCTCGTGCTGGTCGGCGCGCTGCTGCTGCTGGGCCTGGGCGTCGTCCAGTGGTGGTTCCAGGGCACGCGCGGCTACACGATCGGCAAGCGCCTGGTGGGCCTGAGGACGCTCTCGGCCGAGACGGGGCGGCCCATCGGGATGGGCCGCGCGCTGGTGCGGCTCCTGGTGCCGGCGGCGGGCTCGCTCGTCCTCGGCGTCGGTCAGGCCCTCGTGTACGCCTCGCCCTTCTTCGACGCGTCCGGTCGGCGGCAGGGATGGCACGACAAGGCGGCCGGGTCGATGGTGTTCGACGTCGCCGTGGGCGTGGACCCCGCCGCGGCGCCCGCCGCCCCCGACGTCGCGCGGCGCATCGACGGGCTGCTGGCCGGCCCCGGCGCGCCG
>NZ_JACEXH010000305.1:0-1857 GCF_014525465.1 Actinotalea sp. JY-7885
ATCAGGGCGATCGGGTTCGCGAGCGACCAGAGCTGCCCGAGCGCCGTGCGCTTGTACTTGCCCTTGATCTCGCGCCGCGTGAGGTTGACCAGCAGCTCGCGGGAGCCGCCGAGCTCTCGGAGGAGGGCACGTCGTCGATCTCGGGCTCGGGCGGCAGCCGGCGGGGCGCCTCGTGGCGCAGCGACCAGCCGACGGCAAGGTCCCAGGCGTCGGGCTCGGGCTCGCCGGGCGGGACGGTCCCGGCGTCCGGGGTGGCGGCGGGCGGGTCATCCGTCGCCGTCACGGGCGCCGCGGCGGGCGCCGTGACGTCGGCACCGTCGCGGCCGGTCTCACGTCGCTGCGCCTCGCGCTCGTGCTCCGCCTCGAGCAGCCAGAGCGGCAGCTCCACGGTCACGTCGTCGTCGGGTGCGACCGGCGACCACTGCACGGGAGTCGGCGGCACGGGAGTCGGGGGCACGGGCGTCGGCGGCCCGGGTGTCGACGGCGCGTCGTCCGACCGCGCGTCGTCCGGCGGCGTGGGCGCCGGGCTCGGCACGGACGGGAGGGCCGGTGGCTCGGTCGCGCCCTCGTCCGCCGCGGCCCGGCTGCGCTCGATTGCCCGGAGCTCACGGCGGGTCAGGGGTCGCCCGCTGTCCATCCGGTCCACCTCCGTCCACGCCCGAGCCGCCACGATTCGCCCCGGCGCGGGGCGTCGACGCGCGGCCGTGCGGCACCGCGCGCGGCACCGAACCTACGCCGGACCTGGCGAGCCCGCACAATCCCGGGCGGCGCCGACCGCCGCCGCGCGGTGTGCGCGTGAGGCGGCGGTCGGCGCGGGCGCTCAGCCCAGGGGCGAGAGGTCGAGGTGCTCGGTGGCGACCGCGAGGACGGTCCACACGGCGCCGTCGTCGCTGATGAGCTCGTACGTCGGGAGCAGCGCGGCGGCCCCGTTCGGGAGCAGGTGCAGCGCGGGCCCCAGCCGGAAGTCCGTGATCTTCACCTCCTCGACGGGCCAGGCGATCGCCGCGCCCGGCTCGAGGGCTGGGGGCGCCGACGGCGGCGCCAGCTCGGTGGGCATCGGCTCGGCCATGACCGCCGCCCCGCCCTGCAGGGTGCGGAAGGAACCGCCGCCGCCACCGCCGAAGCGCGGGTCGGTGAGCCGCTCGACGGCCTCGGCCGGGCTCACCACCGCGAGCTCGCCCAGGTCGACGAGGGGCGCGAGGGACCCGTACAGGGACTGCATCCCGGCGCCCGAGAACGACGCGCTCCAGGTCAGGCCGGTCCGCAGCCCGTCGAGGACCCGGTGGGCGGTCACGTGGGTCCAGGCCTCGTCACCGAGCTCCTCGGCGACGATCTCGTACGCCCCCGAGTCCTCGCCCAGCGCGGTCAGCGTCTCGCGCAGGGCGGCGGCCGCCGCGTCGCCCGAGGGCGCAGGCCCGAGGTCCCCGGGCTCGCAGGGCGCCGGCAGGGTCGTCACCTCACCCTCGGCCGTCCCGTCGACGGCCGCCGCGCTGCACGTCCACGGGTCCTTGGCCGGGTCGTAGTAGCTGAGCGTCGCCATCCCGTCCGGGTGGACCGTCACGCCGGCTCCGGACCCGTCGCGCGGCCCGACGCTCCACGTCCCGTCCACCTGCTCGGGCGTGCCGCTCACGCCGAGCGCCGCGGCGGCCGCCGCGACCGCCTCCGCGGTCAGCACCGCCGAGGCGTCGAGGCCCCAGGCCGGCGCCACGCCCGCCTCGGTGGGCAGGCCCTGCGACGTGAAGACCGTGCGGCCGGCGCCGACCCACAGGGAGTCCGCCGCCATGCGGCCCACGCCGCTCTCGGCCTGGAGCGGCATCGCCACCTCGGGTCCGGTCGGCCCGGCCGCCTCGGGCGACC
>NZ_JACEXH010000306.1:0-1766 GCF_014525465.1 Actinotalea sp. JY-7885
TCGACGAGGCGTTCACGGCCGTCGCCGCGGCGCTGCAGGAGCGCGCCGACGCCGCCGGGGGCACGATCGCCGAGGTGCTCGGTGCGACGGCGATGATGGCGAACGACCCGGAGCTGCGGGCCGGCGCGCGCCGGCGCGTCGAGGAGGGCAGCGCGCCCGACGTCGCCGTCGACCGCGCGGTCGGGGAGTTCGTCACCACCTTCAGCGCGCTCGGCGGCTACTTCGCGGAGCGCGTCACCGACCTCGTGAGCGTCCGTGACCGCGTCGTCGCGCGCCTCCAGGGCCGGCCGGAGCCGGGCGTCCCGCCCCTGGACGAGCCGTCCGTCGTCGTCGCGCTGGACCTCTCGCCCGCGGACACCGCCGCCCTGGACCTCGACAAGGTGCTCGGCATCGTCATCGAGCAGGGCGGCCCGACGGGGCACACCGCGATCATCGCGGGCCAGCTGGGCATCCCGTGCGTCGTGCAGGTCACCGGCGCGTCGGCGCTCGAGGCGGGGCGCGTCGTCGCCGTCGACGCGGCGGCGGGGACCGTGACGCCCGACCCGGACGAGGACGTCGTCGAGCGTGCCCGCGTGCGCGGGCGGGCACTCGCGGCGCTCGCGGAGGCGACCGGCCCGGGCGCGACGCGCGACGGGCACGCCGTCGGGCTGCTCGCGAACATCGGCACCGCCGAGGACGCCGAGCGGGTGGGCGAGGGCGTCGAGGGCGTCGGCCTGTTCCGGACCGAGGTCCTGTTCCTCGGGCGGACCAGCGCGCCCACCGAGGACGAGCAGGCCGCGACGTACGCCCGCGCGCTGACGGCGCTCGGCGGGCGCAAGGTCGTCGTCCGCACGCTCGACGCGGGGGCGGACAAGCCGCTGGCGTTCGTCACCCGGCCGGGCGAGGAGAACCCGGCCCTCGGCGTGCGCGGCTACCGCCTCGTGCGGACCGCCGAGGACCTGCTGCGGACGCAGCTGCGGGCGATCGCCCGCGCGGCCGCGGAGACGGGCGGTGAGCCGTGGGTCATGGCGCCCATGGTCGCCACGGTGGAGGAGGCGGCGCAGTTCGCGGCGATCGCGCGCGAGGAGGGTGTCGCGACGGTCGGCGTCATGGTCGAGGTCCCCTCGGCCGCCCTGCGCGCGCGCGACCTGCTCGCCGAGGTCGACTTCGTCTCGCTCGGCACCAACGACCTGGCGCAGTACACGATGGCCACCGACCGCCTGCTCGGCGAGCTCGGGGACCTGCTCGACCCCTGGCAGCCGGCGGTCCTGGACCTCGTCGCGTCCGTGGCGACGGCCGGCGTCGAGGCGGGCAAGCCCGTGGGCGTGTGCGGCGAGTCCGCGTCGGACCCGGCGATGGCCCTCGCCCTGGTCGGCATGGGCGTGACCTCGTTGTCCATGTCGCCCGCCGCGGTGCCAGGCGTCCGGTTCGCGCTGTCGCGGCACGACCTGGAGCGGTGCCGTGAGGTCGCGGCGGCGGCGCGGGCGGCGCGCACCGCCGTCGACGCGCGCGCGGCGGCGCTCGCGCTCGTGGATCCCGAGGTCCGCGAGGTCCTCGCCCTCGCCTAGCCTGGGCGGATGGCCGACGCCGACCTCGTGGACCCCGAGACCGACCCGGCGGCGACGTGGGCGCTGGAGCCCGACGACGTCGCCGCCCTGACGCGGCGGCTCGTCGCGAGCGGACCCCCCGTCCTGGTGCACAGCCCGCTCGACGGTGCGCCGCTCGCCGAGGTGCCGCAGTCCACGACCGGCGACGTCGCGCGCGCCGTCGCCGCGGCGCGACGGGCG
>NZ_JACEXH010000307.1:0-1757 GCF_014525465.1 Actinotalea sp. JY-7885
GGCGTCGGGCTGCTCGCGGTGCGCGCGCGCGTCCGGGCGACGCCCGACGCGCCGGAGGACGAGGACGCGTGGAGCCCCGGCGGCGTCAATGTCCCGGCCGCCTTCGCCGCCGCCGTCTCGCTCCAGGCCGTCCTCGCCGAGCGCGACGAGGCCGACGCGCGCCGCCGCCGGCTGGTCGACCGGGTGCGGGCGGCGGCCGCCGCCGTCCCCGACGTGGACGTGGTGGGCGATCCCGTCGACCGTCTCCCCCACGTCCTGACGTTCTCGTGCCTCTACGTCGACGGCGAGGCGATCGTGGGCGAGCTCGACCGGCGCGGCTTCGCGGTCGGCTCGGGCTCGGCCTGCACGTCCAGCGCGCTCGAGCCGAGCCACGTGCTCGCCGCGATGGGTGCGCTGACCCACGGCAACATCCGGCTCACGCTGCCGGCACGCGTGGACGCCACGGACGTCGAGCGCTTCGTGGCCGAGCTGCCGCACGCCGTCGCCGCCGTGCGCGACGCCGCGGGGGTGGTCGGGCTGTGACGGGCGCCGACGGCGGGCGCCCGGACGACGTCGTCCGCGTGGACGCGCGCGGGCTGCGCTGCCCGCTGCCCGTGATCCGCCTGGCGGCCGCGGCGAGGGACCTGGTGCCGGGCACGCTCGTCGAGGTGCTCTGGACGGACCCCGCGGCGCGCAACGACGTGCCCGCCTGGGCCAGGATGCGCGGCCACGCCGTCGAGGAGCCGGAGCCCGGCGGCCCGCCCGGCGCCACGCGCGTCCGGCTCGGCGGACCCACCGCCGACTGAACGGGCCCGGGCACGACGAAGGGCCGGCACCAGGTGCCGGCCCTCCGAGGTCGTCAGGACGCCGCGGCGCCCAGGGGTGGCCTCAGGCGAACGAGCCGCCGCACGCGCAGGAGCTGCCCGCGTTCGGGTTGTCGATCGTGAAGCCCTGCTTCTCGATCGTGTCCGCGAAGTCGATCTTCGCGCCGTCGAGGTACGGGACGCTCATGCGGTCCACGACGACCTCGACGCCGTCGTAGTCGCGCACCGCGTCGCCGTCGAGCAGGCGCTCGTCGAAGTACAGCTGGTAGATCAGGCCGGAGCAGCCGCCGGGCTGGACGGCGACGCGCAGGCGCAGGTCGTCGCGGCCCTCCTGCTCGAGCAGCGTGCGGACCTTGTCGGCCGCGACCTCGCTCAGGTCGACGCCGTGGGTGGCGGTCTCGGTGGTCTCGCTCATGGTGTCTCCACGGGTTCTCGGGGCGGCAGCCCGGTCAACGGCTCAGGACTCGAACGGCTCACGGCTGGCACGGCGGTGGCCGTCGTCCTGGCCAACAGCGGACGGCGTGCCGCTGTTCCCAGCCTACGTCCTCAGCGTGACCACGTCCGCGCCACGCGCTCGGTGCGTGCCGCGAGCGTGCCGGCGGGGTCCGCCAGCGCGGCGGGGACCTGCTCGGGCCGCTCGGCGACCGCGTACGCCCCGGCGAGCCCGGCGGCCCCCCACTCGCGGCGGCCGATGAGGACCTGCCCCGCGACGGCGACCACGGGCACCCCGTGCGCCAACCCCGCGTCGGCCACCGCCTGCACGACCTTGCCGTGCAGCGACTGCCAGTCGAGCGCCCCCTCCCCCGTGACGACGAGGTCCGCGGCTGCCACGGCGTCCGAGAGCCCGACGGCGTCCGCGACGACCTGGGCGCCGGAGGTCACGCGCGCGCCGAGCACCGCCAGCGCGAAGCCGAGGCCGCCCGCGGCGCCCGCCCCCGGCAGCTGCGCGAGGGC
>NZ_JACEXH010000308.1:0-1749 GCF_014525465.1 Actinotalea sp. JY-7885
CCGTCGACGTCGTCCAGGCTCGAGCGGGCGCGCACGGCCGCGAGCGCGGCGGCGAGGTCGGCGTCGGCCGGGGTCGCGTGGTGCACGTTCCCGGTGGCGACCAGCGGCAGGCGGGCGCGCGCCGCCAGCTCGGCCAGCGCGTCGCAGCGCTCGGAGTCCCACGGGTCACCCGTGTCCGAGATCTCGACGGCCACGTTGTCCCGGCCGAACAGGGCGGTGAGCCGGTCGAGCTCGACCCGCGCGGCGTCGAGGTCCCAGCGCCCGTCCGGGCCGTGCGGCTCGAGCGCGCTGCGCACGGCGCCCTTGCGGCACCCCGTCAGGACCAGCCACTGCCCGGCCGCGGCCTGGGCCAGCGTCTCGAGCCGGTGGTCGGCCATGCCCTTGGTGCCGGTCGCCAGGTGGGCCTCGGCGATCGCGCTGGACAGCGCGCGGTAGCCGTCGGGTCCGCGCGCGAGCACGAGCAGGTGCGTGGCGCGGGGGTCGGGCGTGCCCGTCGGCTCGTCGAGCACGCCGCCGGGTGCGGGCAGGTGCAGCTCGGAGCCGAAGACCGTGGGCAGCCCGGCGTCGCGCGCGGCCTGGGCGAAGCGCACGACGCCGTACAGCCCGTCGTGGTCCGTCAGCGCGAGGCCCGACAGGCCCAGCCGCGCCGCCTCGTGGACCAGCTCCTCGGGCTGGCTCGCGCCGTCGAGGAAGCTGAAGGCGGAGTGCGCGTGCAGCTCGGCGTAGCGCTCAGTCATACCGGGCCTCCACGGCCCACACGCCGTCGCGCAGCGCGAGCAGCACCGCGTGGCCGTCCGCGAGGGTGGCCTGGAGGTACACCGCGCGGCACGGGTCGGCCCCCCACCAGCGCTGGACCACGGGCCACGGCCCGGCCCAACCGGTCACCGGCGTCTCGCGCTCGGGCAGGTCCCCCTGCGCGGGCCACCACACCACGGCCGGGTCGGCGCTGACCTGCAGCCGCGCGTCGACCTGGACGCGGCGCCCGTCCGCGCCGACCAGCTGGACCACCTGCGGCTCGGTGAGCACGGTCGCCGGCGCGGGCCGGGGCAGGCTGCCCGGCCACGGCGCACCGGTGGGACGCGTCGGCGGCGGCTCCTCGCCCCACGGGACGAGCGCGACCTGGTCCCGCACCTCGCGCCCGCCCTGCAGCGCGGGCGTGAGCACCCTCTCCGCGCCGATCAGGCCCTGGACGCGGTGCAGCGCGCGCTGGGCGCGCAGGTCGGACCCGCTCGGGTTGCCCCAGAGCCTGCCCTGCTCGGCGCCGACGGCGACGACCTCCTCGGCCCGCAGCCCGAGCCGGACCAGCCGCCCGGGCTCGGGGTCGCTCAGCGCCGGGTCGGCGGACGGGCGACGCGTCCCCTGCCGGGTGAGCCAGCCCTCGAGCTGCCAGCGCACGCGGTCGGTCATCCGCGCCACGGACATGCCGCCCAGCGCCGTGTCCGTGCGCCACGTGCGGATCAGCTCGTGGCCGTCCTCCGTCCGGGCCGTGATCTGCAGCCGCCCGCAGCCGGCGCCGCGCGCCTGGAGCTGGGCGTGGAGCTCCTCGGCGAGCCGCCGCGCCGCGAACGCGGCGGCCTCGACCCGCTCGATCGGCGGGTCCATCTCCTGCTCGACGGCGACGTCGGGCTCGAGCCGTCGCAGCGCCGCCGGGCGGTCGTCGCGGCCCGAGGCGACCGCGTGGGCCCAGGCGCCGAGCGCGCCGAACCGGGTCTGCACGTCGGCGGCCGGCAGGCGCGCCAGGTCGGCCAG
>NZ_JACEXH010000309.1:0-1696 GCF_014525465.1 Actinotalea sp. JY-7885
CCGGCCATCGCCGCGACCGGAGCGGGTCGCGCCACCGCGGCCGCCCGCGACGCCGACGTCGTGGTCGGCACGGCCCCGCGCCGCAGCGCCGGGGTGTCGACGGGTGCCGTCCAGTGCCGCTCGAGCTCGTCGTCCAGCCACATCAGCGTCAGCGAGCAGCCCGCCATGTCGAGGCTGGTGACCAGCTCCCCCGCCTCGGGCGCGACGACCTCGAGGCCCGCCCGGCCGAGGGCCCGGCGCACGGTGCGCCACAGCACGAAGAGCTCCTCGTACTTGGTCCGGCCCAGCCCGTTGAGGAGCGCCGTCACCCGGGTCCCGGCGTCCGGCGGCGCCTCCTGCAGCAGCCGCTCGACGAAGAGCTCGCCGAGCTCGGCGGCGGTCATGACGGGCATCTCCCCGATGCCCGGCTCGCCGTGGATACCCACCCCGAGCCCCACCGTGCCCTCGGCGACCCGGAAGAGCGGCTCGCTCGTCCCGGGCATGGTGCAGCCGTCGAACGCCACGCCGAGCGTGCGCGTCCGGGCGTTCGCGCGCTCCGCGAGCGCCACGACACCCGCGAGGTCGTGGCCGTGCTCCGCCGCGCTGGACGCGACCTTGAACACCGTGAGGTCGCCCGCGATCCCGCGCCGGTCGGCCTCCTGCGGCGCGCTGGCCACGTCATCCGTCACGACGAGGAACTCCGCCGGGATCCCGGCGGCGACGAGCTGGTCGCGCGCGAGCGTGAAGTTCATGACGTCGCCCGCGTAGTTGCCCGTGAGCAGCACGACGCCGGCGCCGCCCGAGCTCTCGCGTGCCACCGAGACGGCGTCGGCGGTCGAGGGTGACGTGAAGACGTTGCCGACGACGGCGCCGTCGGCCAGGCCGGGCCCGACGAGACCGCAGAAGGCGGGGTAGTGCCCCGAGCCTCCCCCGACGACGACGGCGACCTTGCCGGGCGTCGGGCCCGCGGCGCGGACCACCCCGCCGGGCACGAGCCGGACGTAGGAGGGGTAGAGGTCGACGAAGCCCTCGAGCATGTCCTCCGCGAAGGTCGCCGGGTCGTCTGCGAGCGGTCTCATCGGGTGCCCTCCGCGCTGGTGAGGATGGTCGAGATCACCGAGTCGTCGGCGGCGTGCAGGCCGGCCGCGAGGCCGACGCGGTAGAGCTGCTCGGCCGCACCGGCGACCGGCGTCGCGACCTTGAGCTCCCGGGCGAGGTCGCCGACGATGCCCATGTCCTTGGCGATGACGTCGAGCCGCGACCGGGTCGGGGGCACCTCCCCGCGCAGCTGCGCGGCGATCCGGGGGCCGCGGTCGGCCAGCATGAAGGACGCCGCGGCGCCCTGGCCGAGCACGTCGACGGCGGCGTCGAGGTCGAGCCCCAGCCGCTGCGCCAGGGCCAGCGCCTCGGCGGCCGCGGCGGTGTGGATGCCGCACAGCAGCTGGTTGACCGTCTTCATGTCCTGCCCGGCGCCGACGCCGCCCAGCGGGACGAGGGTCGACGCGAGGGCGTCGAGCACGGGCCGCGCCAGCTCGAGCGCCGCGTCGTCCGCCCCCACCATGATCAGCAGGTCCCCGGCACCCGCCCGCACCGGACCGCCGGAGACCGGCGCGTCCACGGTCGCGACACCCGCCGCCGCGAGCTCCGCGGCGGCTGCCCGCACCGCGGCGGCGCCGACGGTCGAGGTGACGACGACGACGGCGCCGGCGCGCAGGCC
>NZ_JACEXH010000310.1:0-1685 GCF_014525465.1 Actinotalea sp. JY-7885
GTCCGGCGCCGGTCACCGGCCCCCCGCCCCCGGGCGCACCGGCACGCGCGGCAACGACGCCGCCACCCGCGGCGACTCCCGCTCCCCCGCCACCGACTCCCCCACGACCGGCCGCCGACGCCGTCCTGGCCGCGGGCGGCGGCGCGACGTCCTCGAGCAGCGCGTCGCGCACGATGCGGCGGGGGTCGTAGCGACGGGGGTCCAGGGACGCCCAGTCGACGTCGGCCGCCTCCTCGCCGAGCTCCTCCGCGACGCGCTCGCGCGCCGTGGTCGCGAACCGGCGCAGGGTCCGGACCCAGGAGGCCAGCTGCTCCGCGTACGCGGGCAGGCGTTCGGGGCCCACCACCAGGAGGGCCACCACGATGAGGACGAGGAACTCGCCCCCGTTGACGCCGAGCACGCGGTCAGACTAGCCGCGGGTCCCGGCGCGACGCCGAGGCCGCACCTACTGCGCGCCCGTGGTCTGGTCGAGCACCACACGCACGTCGCGCTCGTCGTCCCCGCTGCGGACGGTCAGGGTGATCGCGTCCCCCGGAGCCTTGGCCCGGATGGCGACGATGAGCTCGTCGTCCTCCGTGACCGGGCGACCGTCGATCGCGACGATGACGTCGCCGGGCTCGATGCCCGCGCGGTCCGCCGGGCCGTCCGGCGTCACGGCGGGCGTGCCGTTCTGCGCCTCGGCCGAGACCTGGACGCCCTCGCCCTCGTAGCGCGAGTCGAGCAGGACGCCGATGACCGGGTACGTCGCCGAACCGGTCTCGATGAGCTCCGCCGCCGTGTGCCGGGCCTGGTTGGAGGTGATCGCGAAGCCGAGGCCGATGCTGCCCGAGGCGCCGCCGGCCCCGGGTCGCTGCGCGATGGCGGAGTTGATGCCGATGACCTCGCCGGCCGCGTCCACCAGGGGTCCGCCGGAGTTGCCGGGGTTGATCGCAGCGTCGGTCTGGATGGCGTTGATGAAGGCCGTCTCCTCGGCCCCACCACCCGCCGAGACGGGCCGGTTGAGGGCGCTGACGATGCCCGTGGTGACCGTCCCCTGGAGCCCGAGCGGGGCGCCGATCGCCACGACGGGGTCGCCGACGACGACCGCGTCCGAGTCACCGAGCACGAGGGGCGTGAGGTCCGTCCGGTCGATCTTGAGCACGGCCAGGTCGTACGCGGCGGTCCGCCCGACGATCTCGGCCGGCTCCTGAGCGCCGTCGGCCAGCACGACGACGACCTCTCCGCCGTCCGCGGCCGCCGCCACGACGTGGTTGTTCGTCAGGATGTAGCCGTCGTCGCGGAGCACGAAGCCCGACCCGGTGCCCTGGCCGCCCTGGCCACGGACCTCGATGGACACCACGCTCGGCAGCACGGCCGCGGCGACCGCGGCGACGCCCTCGAGCTCGCCGGAGACGCCGCTGCCGACGGGCTCGGGCAGCGCGGCGTCGCTCGGGCGCCGGCTCTCCGACCAGCGGTCCGCGACGACGCCGCCGGCGGCGCCCGCGAGGAGCGAGAGCACGAGCAGCGGCACCACCCACACGACCGCGAGACCGCGGCGCTCGCGCCGCGCAGCGACGGGTCGACCCCAGCTGTCCGTCGCCGCCGGGGCGTCCTCGCCCTCGGGCGCGGGCCCCTGGTCCCCGAAGAGCTGTGCGAGCCCCGTGGCAGCCGGCTGCTCGGGAGCCGGCGCGCGGTCGGGCGACGCC
>NZ_JACEXH010000311.1:0-1557 GCF_014525465.1 Actinotalea sp. JY-7885
CGTAGCCGCCCACGAGCACGACGAGGGCCGACACCGGGAGCAGCCACGTGGCGCTCACGCGACCGCCCCCGGCGCGCCCCTGCTCACGCCGGCGGCGCCGCGCCCGCGATCCGGCGCGCGGCGCGGTGCGTGACCAGCGCCCCCGTGGCGAGCAGCGCGACGCCCGCGAGGTTCCAGGCGAGGTCGTACGGCAGGAGGTCGACGTCGTAGCGGACCTGGTGCAGGCGCAGCACCTTGTGGTCGACGATGCCGTCGAACAGCTGGAACGCCCCGGCGCCCAGGAGCAGGCCGCCGACCGCGGAGCGCGGCGCCAGGCCCCCGGTCCGCGACAGGTCGGCCACGAGGAAGAGGCCGCCGACGAGCATGACCAGCTCGGCCGCGTGCAGCAGGCCGTCGGTCAGGAGCGCGACCTCGGTGGTCGACCCGTCGTAGAAGTGGTGCCAGCCGAGGATCTGGTGGAAGACGATCTCGTCGACGGCCGCCATGACCGCCACGCCCAGGAGCAGGCCCGTGCGCACGGAGCGGCGGTGGTCGGGTCGAGCGGTGCCCGTGGTCTCCCGCGCCATGGCCGACCGGCGTCAGAGGTCCGTCGCGGCGAACGTGTCGCAGGTCGCCGGGTCGAGGGACTCGTACCCCGTCATGAACCAGCGCTGGCGCTGCTCGGCCGAGCCGTGCGTCCACGTGTGGGGGTTCACGTCGCCGCCGGACTGCTGCTGGATGTGGTCGTCGCCCACGGCCTCCGCCGCCGACAGGGCCTGGGCCAGCTGCTCGGGGCTGATCGGCTCGAGGAACACCGTGCCGGTGTCCGGGTCGACCTGGGAGGACGCCTGACCGGCCCACACGCCCGAGTAGCAGTCGGCCTGGAGCTCGACGCGCACCGAGTCGGACGTCGCCCCGGTCCCCTGGCGGTCGGCGCTGTCCATCACGCCCGTGAGGGCCTGGATGTGGTGGCCGTACTCGTGCGCGGTGACGTACATCTCCGCGAGCGGTCCGCCGGTCGCGCCGAACTGGCTCTCCAGCAGGTCGTAGAAGCCGAGGTCGAGGTAGATCGCCTGCTCCGGCGGGCAGTAGAACGGCCCGGTTGACGCGGTCGCGTTGCCGCACTGGGTCGACGTCGCCTGCTCGAACGCCCACACGTCGGGCTCCACGAAGGTCGCTCCGGCGGGCAGGGACTGCGCCCAGTGGGCGTCCAGGGACTGCACGGTCGCCGAGAGCCGGCACTCGCGCGAGGTGTTGGCCTCCTCGGCGGAGCACTCCTCGACGGTGCCGCGCTCCTCGCCGCCGCCCTGGATGCCCTCGAGCGCGGGGCCGACGTCGACGCCGGTGAACTGGAAGATGAGGAACGCGACGATGCCGAGGCCGATGCCGCCGCCCGCGACGGCGCCGCCGCGACGCCGCCGGGTGCCGACGCGGCCGCCCTCGAACCGGCCACCCTCGCTGAACGTCATGGCGGTCACCGTAGCGGCGGGCGGGCGGCCCGGCCCGTCGAGGTCGGTCGCGGTGGAGGGGCGGGTCCCTACTCGCCGACGCCGCGCGCGGCGAGCGCGTCGCCCGTGC
>NZ_JACEXH010000031.1:0-22197 GCF_014525465.1 Actinotalea sp. JY-7885
AGCGGACGCCGAGCAGCGGCGGAGCGGCGCGCCGGCCGGGCGCGGACCCGCGTACCGGTGGGGTGCGGGAGCGGGAGCGGGTCGGGCATCGGTCCGGGGCGTCGCGGCGGCGTCGTCATGCCCGCGACGGTGCCGTGGACGCGCGCCGCCGTGGGGGCGGGACCCTCGGGCCTGTGGACCGGGCGCGGGTGGCCGGCCTGGGGATCCGGCGGACGGCGAGACCAGGCACCGGTCGCGGCGGCCCGTCCGTGGTCGGGTACGATGGTCGTCGCACCCGGTCCGCCGGGTGACATCGCGCGCCACCAGCCCCCATCGGACCTGTCCGGCCGGGGGTGCGTGTGCCGACGACGGTCCGGATCTGCTCGTCCAGCACCAGTGCCAGCTCACGCCGGCACGCCGGTGGGCAGCCCGGTGTCGGTACCGCGTGGCGCCAGGGGCGTCCGGTCACCCGGCCGGCGCCGACAACCGGATTGCGGACCGCGCCGTGTGCGCGCGGCCCGCCTGCATTCGCGCGACCCCGACGGGTCGCGCCGGAAGGACGTGCCATGGCCGTCGTGACCATGCGCCAGATGCTCGAGAGCGGTGTCCACTTCGGGCACCAGACCCGCCGCTGGAACCCGAAGATGAAGCGGTTCATCCTCACCGAGCGCAACGGCATCTACATCGTCGACCTCCAGCAGTCGCTGGGTTACATCGACCGCGCCTACGAGTTCGTCAAGGAGACGGTCGCCCACGGCGGGACGATCCTCTTCGTCGGCACCAAGAAGCAGGCGCAGGAGCCCGTCGCCGAGCAGGCCGCGCGCGTCGGCATGCCGTACGTGAACCAGCGCTGGCTCGGTGGCATGCTCACCAACTTCCAGACGGTCAACAAGCGGCTCCAGCGCCTCAAGGAGCTCGAGGAGATCGACTTCGACGACGTCGCGGGCAGCGCCTTCACCAAGAAGGAGCTCCTGATCATGCGTCGCGAGCGCGACAAGCTCTCGAAGACGCTCGGCGGCATCCGCGACATGGCGAAGGTCCCCTCCGCCGTGTGGATCGTCGACACGAACAAGGAGCACCTCGCCGTCGACGAGGCGCGCAAGCTCGGCATCCCGGTCGTCGCGATCCTCGACACGAACTGCGACCCGGACGTCGTCGACTACCAGATCCCGGGCAACGACGACGCGATCCGCGCCGTCACGCTGCTGACGCGGGTCATCGCGGACGCCGCGGCGGAGGGCCTCATCGCCCGCCACTCGAGCCGGACGGGCGCCACCGAGGGTGCGCCGGCCGTCGAGGCCGAGCCGCTCGCCGAGTGGGAGCGCGAGCTCCTCGCCGGTGCCGGCGACGCCGGTGCCGAGGTGCAGACGGAACCCAAGGTCGCCGAGCGCGGGGACCACCACGAGCCGAGCAGCGCCGTCGTGTCCGACGACCTGCCGGCGACGGCCGAGGCCGCCGCGGCCGAGGTGGAGAGCCCGGTCGAGGCGATCGGCACCACGGAGCAGGGTGCGCCCACCGGCCAGGACGCGGCCCCCGCGGCCGAGGTCGAGGGTGTCTCCGAGCTCGCCGCCGACCTCGCCGCGGACGACAGCGCCAAGTGACCACCGTCCCGGGCGCCGCGAGGCGCCCGGGACACCGCCGACAGACAAGAGGACTACTCCATGGCGAACTACACCGCCGCTGACATCAAGGCCCTGCGCGAGCGCACCGGCGCCGGCATGCTCGACGTCAAGAAGGCGCTCGACGAGGCCGACGGTGACGCCGAGAAGGCGCTCGAGATCATCCGCGTCAAGGGCCTCAAGGGCGTGAGCAAGCGCGAGGGCCGGGCCGCGTCCGACGGCCTCGTCGCCGCCGAGGTCGTCGACGGTCCGCAGGGCCAGACGGGTGTGCTCATCGAGCTCAACTCCGAGACGGACTTCGTCGCGAAGAACGACACCTTCCTCGCGCTCGCCCAGAAGGTCCTCGCCGCCGCGGTGGCCGCGGGCACCGACGACGTCGCCGCGGTCCTCGCGTCGACGATCGACGGCCGCACGGTCTCCGAGACCATCGACGAGACGGCCGCGACGCTGGGCGAGAAGGTCGTCCTGCGCCGCATCGCGCGGGTCACCGCGCCGGTGGTCAGCGTGTACCTGCACAAGGTCAACAAGGACCTCCCGGCCCAGGTCGGCGTCCTGCTCGGCACGGACGAGGCGGGCGCGCCCGTCGCGCGCGACATCGCGATGCACATCGCGGCGTTCTCGCCGACGTACCTCACGCGCGACGAGGTCCCGGCCGAGACGGTCGAGGCCGAGCGCCGCATCTCCGAGGAGACGGCGCGCAACGAGGGCAAGCCGGAGGCCGCGCTCGGCAAGATCGTCGAGGGTCGCCTCAACGGCTTCTTCAAGGAGAACGTGCTGCTCGACCAGGCGTACGCCAAGGAGAACAAGAAGTCGGTGGGCCAGGTGCTGACCGAGGCCGGTGGCACGGCCACGGGCTTCGCCCGCTTCCGCGTCGGAGCCTGACCCACGGTGCCCACGCGGCCCGCCGTCCGAGCCCTGCTCGGTGGCGCGGGCCGCGTGGGCACACCCGTACGACCCGCCGGGTCCCGCTGCGCCGGGGCTTCGCGGTGGCACGACCCCGACACCCCTGTGCCGGGCCGGGACGCGACGTTGGAGGACCTGTGAACGTGACCCCCGCTCCCGTGACCGTGGTCGTCCCCGACGACCACGTGGCAGACCAGCCCGCGCGGCGCGTGCTCCTCAAGCTCTCGGGCGAGACCTTCGGCGGCGGCACGATCGGCCTCGCGCCGGACGTCGTGCGCCGGGTGGCCGTGGAGATCGCCGAGGCGGTCCGCTCCGGCGTCCAGGTCGCGATCGTCGTCGGGGGAGGCAACTTCTTCCGCGGCGCCGAGCTGTCGCAGAGCGGCCTCGACCGGGCCCGCGCCGACTACATGGGCATGCTCGGCACGGTCCTCAACTGCCTGGCCCTGCAGGACTTCCTGGAGCAGGCCGGGGTCAGCACGCGCGTGCAGACCGCCATCGCCATGGGGCAGGTCGCCGAGCCGTACATCCCGCTGCGTGCGATCCGGCACCTCGAGAAGGGCCGCGTCGTGATCTTCGGCGCGGGCGCCGGCATGCCGTACTTCTCGACCGACACGGTCGCCGTGCAGCGCGCGCTCGAGACGCACTGCCAGGAGGTGCTCATGGGCAAGAACGGCGTCGACGGCGTCTACTCGGCGGACCCGCGCACCGACCCGGCGGCGGTGCGGCTCGAGGAGCTGACCTACACCCAGGCGCTGGTCGAGGGCCTCGAGGTCATGGACGCCACCGCGCTGAGCCTGTGCCGTGACAACGACGTGCACATGCGCGTGTTCGGCATGGGTGAGGCGGGCAACGTCACCCGTGCGCTGAGGGGTGAGAGGATCGGGACGCTGCTCACCGCGGGCTGAGCGTCCTTCCGACGCGCCCGAGCCCGCGCGGCACCGGCCCACCGCACGACCCGAAGACCGACAGGACGAAGGAGCACCAGTGATCGACGACACCCTCCTCGAGGCCGAGGAGAAGATGGACAAGGCGATCGAGGTCGCGAAGGAGGATTTCGCGACCATCCGCACCGGCCGTGCGAACGCCGCGATGTTCACGAAGATCGTCGTCGACTACTACGGTGCGCCGACGCCGCTGCAGCAGCTCGCGTCGTTCACGACGCCCGAGGCACGCACGATCATCGTCTCCCCGTTCGACCAGTCCTCGCTGGGCAACATCGAGCGTGCGCTGCGCGACTCGGACCTGGGCGTGAACCCGAGCAACGACGGCAAGATGATCCGGATCGTCCTGCCGCAGCTGACGCAGGAGCGGCGCCGCGACTACGTCAAGCTCGCCAAGACCAAGGCGGAGGACGCGCGCGTCTCGGTGCGCAACATCCGTCGTCGCGCCAAGGAGGAGCTGGACCGCATCGTCAAGGACGGCGAGGCGGGCGAGGACGAGGTGCAGCGGGCGGAGAAGGAGCTCGAGGCGCTCACGAAGCGCCACACGGACCTCATCGACCAGATCCTCGCGGCCAAGGAGAGCGAGCTGCTCGAGGTCTGATGGGTGAGTCAGCCGGTCTCGAGGCGCACCCGCGCGCTGTGACGAGCACACCGCGCGCCGGACGCGACCTGCCCCTCGCCGTCGGCGTGGGGCTGGCGCTGCTGGCGGCGGTCGCGGGGTCTCTGCTCTTCCGCAAGGAGGGCTTCATCCTCCTCGCGGCCGTCGCCTGCGGCCTGGCGCTGTGGGAGCTCGCGCACGCCTTCCTGCGGCGCGGCATCCACCTGCCGCTCCTGCCGCTGCTCGTCGGCCTCGCGGGCATCCTCGTCTCGTCCTACACGGCGGGCGCCGAGGCGCTGCTGGTCTCGTTCATGCTCACGGTCGGCGGCGTCGTCGTCTGGCGCGTGCTCGACGGGTCGGGGCCCGCGGCGCTGCGGGATGCGTCGGCGGGGGCGTTCGCCGCCGCGTACATCCCCTTCATGGCCGGCTTCGTCATGCTGATGCTCGCGGAGCCGGACGGCGCCGGCCGGGTCGCGCTCTTCGTGCTCCTCGCCGTGGCCAACGACACCGGCGGCTACATCGCGGGCGTCCTGGCGGGCCGGCACCCCCTGGCGCCCTCGGTCAGCCCGAAGAAGTCGTGGGAAGGGCTGGCCGGGTCGCTCCTGCTCGCGAGCGGCGTCGGCGCCGCGGGGATGCACCTGTTCCTCGACGCGTCGCCGGCCTTCGGCATCGTCCTGGGCGTGGCGGCGGTGCTGACCGCGACGCTCGGCGACCTGGCCGAGTCGCTCATCAAGCGCGACCTGGCGCTCAAGGACATGGGTCGGCTGCTGCCCGGCCACGGCGGCGTCCTGGACCGCCTGGACTCCATGCTGCTCACGGCGCCGCTCGTGTACCTCCTCCTCCTCGTGGCGTTGCCTGCCGGCGGCGTCGCGGCCTGACAGACTGCTGGTGACATGACCGAGGTACGACCGGGCTCCGACGGACGCCCGCCCCTGACCCTGACGATGGCCGCGCCGCGCCGCGGCAAGCCGCCGCAGCACTTCGCCGACCTCGCACCCGAGCAGCGTGGGCCTGCCGTCGCCGCGCTCGGCGAGAAGCCGTTCCGGGCCAAGCAGCTCGCGACGCACTACTACACGCACCTGACGAGCGACCCCGCGGACATGACGGACCTGCCGCAGGCGGGCCGCCAGGAGCTCGTCGAGCGCCTGTTCCCGACCCTGCTGCGGCCCATCCGCACCCTCGAGGCGGACGGCGGCACGACGGTCAAGACGCTGTGGCGCCTGTACGACGACGTCAAGGTCGAGTCCGTCCTCATGCGCTACCCCGGGCGCTCCACGCTGTGCGTCTCGAGCCAGGCGGGGTGCGGCATGGCGTGCCCGTTCTGCGCGACCGGGCAGCAGGGCCTGACCCGCAACCTCTCGACGGCGGAGATCGTCGAGCAGGTCCGGCTCGCCGCCCGGGCGCTGAGCCGCGGCGAGATCGCCGGCGGCCCCGGGCGCCTGACGAACCTGGTGTTCATGGGCATGGGGGAGCCCCTGGCGAACTACCGCGTCGTGGTGGACGCGGTGCGGCGGTTCGTCGCGCCCGCCCCGGACGGCTTCGGGCTCTCGGCGCGCAACGTGACCGTCTCGACCGTCGGGCTCGTGCCGGCGATCGACAAGCTCGCCAAGGAGGGCATCCCGGTCACGCTCGCCCTGTCGCTCCACGCCCCGGACGACGCGCTGCGCAGCGAGCTGGTGCCCATCAACACGCGCTGGACGGTCGACGAGGCGCTCGACGCCGCGCGCCGGTACTTCGACGCGACCGGCCGGCGGGTGAGCATCGAGTACGCCCTGATCAAGGACATGAACGACCACGCCTGGCGCGCCGACCTGCTGGGGGAGAAGCTCACGGCCCGCGGCAAGGGCTGGGTGCACGTCAACCCCATCCCGCTCAACCCGACGCCGGGCTCGATCTGGACGGCCAGCGAGCGCGACGTCGAGGCGGAGTTCGTGGCGCGTCTGCGCCGGCACGGCATCCCCACGACGGTGCGGGACACACGCGGTAGCGACATCGACGGGGCGTGCGGTCAGCTCGCCGCCGAGGAGGTCTCATGACGAGGGCCATGTTCCGGACCGCCGGGAGGCTGCGCTCGGGGTACGAGCCGCACCAGGTCGACGAGTTCTTCACGCGCGCCCGCAGCGCGTACGACGGCGACCCCAAGGAGCCGATGTCGGGAGCCGACGTGCGGCGCGCGGCCTTCGACCTCGTCCGCGGCGGGTACGTGACCTCCTCGGTGGACGCGGCCCTGGACCGCCTGGAGCGGGCCTTCGCGGTGCGCCAGCGCCAGGAGTTCGTCGCCGCCCACGGCCAGCAGGCGTGGATGGAGCACCTCGCCGCCCAGGCCCGCACCCTCTACGGGCGACTCTCGCGGCCCGACGGGGAGCGGTTCGCGCCGGCGGCGCGCGGCGTGCAGGGCTACCGGCCCGAGGACGTCGACGAGCTGTGCCGCCGCCTGGTGGACTACTTCGACCACGGCCAGAGCCTGACGTCCGAGGAGCTCCGCACGGCCACGTTCCGCCCGGCGCGGGGTGCCAAGGCCTACGCGGAGGGGCCGGTCGACGCCTTCGTCGAGCGCGCGGTCGAGGTGCTCCTCGGCGTCGAGTGACGCGCGCGCCGCGCAGGCGCGCCGCCCGCCGGCCCCGGCCTGGGAGACTGGGCGCGTGATGCGCACCGTGACACTGCTCGGCTCGACCGGATCCATCGGGACGCAGGCGGTCGACGTCGTGCGACGCCACCCGGACCGGTTCCAGGTGGTCGGGCTCAGTGCGGGCGGCAGCGACCCCCGGGCGCTCGCCGACCAGGTGCTGACCCTCGGCGTGACCGCCGTGGCCGTCGCCGACCCGGGGGCGGGGTTCCGCGTGCTCGAGGAGGTCACCCGGCTGGCCGCCGAGCGCGGCGTCCCCGCCGTCGGCCTCGAGCTGCTCACCGGACCCGACGCGGCGACGACCCTCGCGGGCCGCGGTGCCGACGTCGTGCTCAACGGGATCACGGGCTCCGTCGGCCTCGGGCCGACGCTCGCGGCGCTCGAGGCGGGCAGCACGCTCGCGCTCGCCAACAAGGAGTCGCTCGTCGTCGGCGGCGCGCTCGTCCGGGCCGCGCAGCGGCGGCCCGACCAGGTGGTCCCGGTGGACTCCGAGCACTCCGCGATCGCCCAGTGCCTGCGCTCGGGCAGCCGGGCGGAGGTGCGCCGGCTCGTCCTGACGGCGTCGGGCGGGCCGTTCCGCGGTCGCAGCCGCGACGAGCTCAAGCCCGTCTCGCCGCAGGAGGCGCTCGCCCACCCGACCTGGAGCATGGGCCCCGTCGTGACGATCAACTCGGCGACGCTGATGAACAAGGGCCTCGAGCTCATCGAGGCCCACCTGCTCTTCGACGTGCCGGTGGACGACATCACGGTCGTGGTGCACCCGCAGTCGGTGGTCCACTCGATGGTCGAGTTCGTCGACGGCTCGACGATCGCCCAGGCCTCCCCGCCGGACATGCGGCTGCCGATCGCGCTGGGGCTGTCCTGGCCGGACCGGCTGGACCCCGTGACGCCGCCGTGCGACTGGTCGGCGCCCACGGCGTGGACCTTCGAGCCGCTCGACGACGAGGTGTTCCCGGCGCTGCGCCTCGCGCGCGACGCGGTCGCCGCGTCCCCGACGCACCCCGCGGTGCTCAACGCCGCCAACGAGGAGTGCGTCGAGGCGTTCCTGGCCGGGCGCATCGGGTTCCTCGACATCGTCGACACCGTCGCGCGCGTCGTCGGCGAGCACGACGGGCGGGCGGAGCCGACCCTCGCGGACGTCCTCGACGCCGAGCGCTGGGCGCGCGCCCGCACCCACGAGCTGCTCGCCCGGCGCTGAGGCGGGCGGGTCTCAGGCCCGCGCCCGCCCGGCGCTCACGAGCGCGTCCGGCGGTGGTGCACGACGAGCGCCGCGACGCAGGCCAGCACGCCGAGGCCGAGCGGGACGCTCACCGCGACGAGGCCGGCGACCGAGGTGGTCACGTTCGCCACGGCGAGCGCCAGGAGCGTCAGCCACAGCACGGGACGCAGCACGCCGTCGCGTCGCGGCGCGGCGGCCAGGGGAGCGGTGCCGTGCTGGGCTGTGGTGAGGGTGTCGAGGTCGTTCACGGGGTTCTCCTGAGGTCGTCTGGCTGGTACCGACCACGCTAGGTGGGGCGGGGCGGCGCTACGATCCAGCCCGCGCCCGGACCGTGGTGCAGCAGGCTGCACCTTCTGCCCGCCGCCGCTCCGCGGCGCCGCGTGTGGCCTAGGGTCGGCGCTCGGAGGAGGTGGCCATGGACCAGCACGCCCGCTCGCGCGGCCGGGTCGCCCGGACCCTGGACGCGCTGGAAGACCTCGTCGGCGGGCTCGCGACCGGCGTGCTCGCGTTCCTGGCGCTCCTCTGGCTCGCGGCCACCGCCGTGCTGTGCCTGGTGGGTGTCGGTGTGGTGCTCGCCCCGAGCGCGCTGCGCGGCGTGCGCGCCGTGGCCGACCGCGAGCGTGCGCGGCTGTCGCTCACGGGTGACGCCCTCGTCGGTCCGGGAGCGGTGCCCGCAGGGCTGCGCGCCGCGCTCGCCGACCGGGACGTGCGGCGCGAGATCGCGTGGGTGGCGCTGCACGCGACGGTCGGCCTGGGACTGGGGCTCGTGGGCATCACCATCCCGTTCAGCGCGGTGCGGGACGTCACGTTCCCGCTGTGGTGGCGCGCCGTCGAGGCCGAGGCGGCGAACGGGACCATGACCTACCTCCGGGTGCACGACGACGGTGACGCTCTCCTCGTGGCACTCATGGGCCTGGCGTGGGTGGTCGCCGCGTTCGTGCTGCTGCCCGTGCTCGCGCGGATCCAGGCGTGGCCCGGCCGGCGCCTGCTGCCCGCGGGACCGGGCGCCGACCTCGCGCTGCGCGTCGTGCAGCTCACGGCCACCCGTGCGGCCGCGCTGGACGCGCACGTCGCCGAGCTGCGCCGGATCGAGCGTTCCCTGCACGACGGGACCCAGAACCGGCTGGTCGCCGTCACGGTGCTCCTCGGGGCGGCCCGCCGAGCCCTCGAGCGCGACCCCGCCGACGCCGTCGCGATCCTCGAGCGCGCCCAGGGCGCCGCGGAGGACGCGCTCGCGGACCTGCGGGGCGTCGCCCGGAGCATCCTGCCGCCCGTGCTGACCGACAGGAGCCTCGCGGACGCCCTCACCGGGCTCGCCTCGTCCAGCGCCGTCCCGTGCGCCCTGGAGGTCGACCTGCCGGTGCGGTGCGCGGCCTCGGTCGAGGCGACGGCGTACTTCGCGGTCGCGGAGGCGCTGACGAACGTCGCCAAGCACAGCGCGGCGCGCGCCGTGACCGTCGACGTCGGCCTCGCCGGCGACCGGCTCCGGGTGCGGGTGCGCGACGACGGCGTCGGCGGCGCCGACGAGGGCGCGGGCTCCGGCGTCGCCGGCATCCGGCGCCGCGCTGAGGCGCACGACGGCGTGCTCACGCTGACCAGCCCGCCCGGCGGGCCGACCACCCTGGAGGTGACCCTGCCGTGCGGATCGTGATCGGTGAGGACGACGCGCTGCTGCGCGAGGGACTGGCGCTCCTGCTGCGCGCGGAGGGGGTCGACGTCGTCGCGACGGCGGCCGACGCGCAGGAGCTCCTCGCGGCCGTGGCGGAGCACGAGCCCGACGTCGCCATCGTCGACGTCCGCATGCCCCCGACGCACACGGACGAGGGGATCCGCGCCGCGGTCGAGGCGCGCCGCCGCCGCCCGGGCCTCGCGGTGCTCGTCCTGTCGGCGTACGTCGAGCAGGCCTTCGCCACGGACCTGCTGGTCCACGGCGGCGCGGGCCTCGGCTACCTGCTCAAGGAGCGCGTCGGCCGCGTCGAGGAGTTCCTCGCCGCGCTGCACCGCGTGGCCGGCGGGGGCACGGCGATCGACCCCGAGGTCGTCGCCCAGCTCCTGACGCGGACGCGGTCGGACCCGCGGCTGGACCGCCTCAGCACCCGGGAGCGCGAGGTGCTCGCGGTGATGGCCGAGGGGCTGGGCAACAGCGCCATCGCGGCGCGGCTCTTCGTCACGGAGGGAGCCGTGCACAAGCACATCCGCAGCATCTTCGCGAAGCTCGACCTGCCGCCCGACGACGAGGCGGACCGCCGGGTCACCGCGGTCCTGCGCTACCTCGAGGACGCGCAGCGCCGCGTGTGAGTGCCGGAGCCCCACCGGCCGGGGCAGGGCGCTACGGTGCCGAGGAGCTCGACCCACACCCCTGCGGAGGCTGACGTGAGCACACCGACCGTGACCGTGACCCGGCTCCAGAACTTCGTCGGCGGACAGCACGTCCCAGCGCTGGGCGGGCGCACGAGCGACGTCGTGGACCCGGTGACCGAGGAGGTCTATGCCACGGCGCCCGTCTCGGACGCGGCCGACGTCGACGCCGCCCTCCGCGCCGCGGCGGTGGCGTTCGAGGGCTGGCGGGACGCCACGCCGGCCGAGCGGCAGCTCGCCCTGCTGCGGGTCGCGGACGCGGTGGAGCGGCGCGCGGACGACTTCGTGCGCGCGGAGTCGCGCAACACCGGCAAACCCCTCGCCCTGACGGTCACCGACGAGGTGCCGCCCTGCGTGGACCAGCTCCGGTTCTTCGCGGGGGCCGCGCGGATGCTCGACGGCGTCAGCGCTGGGGAGTACCTCGCGGGCCACACGTCCTGGGTCCGGCGCGAGCCGATCGGCGTCGTCGGGCAGGTCACGCCGTGGAACTACCCCCTGATGATGGCCGTGTGGAAGGTCGCCCCGGCGCTCGCCGCGGGGAACACCGTCGTGCTCAAGCCGTCCGACACCACGCCGGTGAGCACCCTGCTCCTGGCCGAGGTCGCGGCGGAGTTCCTGCCGCCGGGCGTCCTGAACGTCGTGTGCGGCGACCGTGACACGGGCCGCGCGCTCGTGGAGCACGACATCCCCGCGATGGTCTCGATCACCGGCTCGGTGCGTGCCGGCACCGAGGTGGCGGGCGCCGCGGCGCGCGACCTCAAGCGGGTCCACCTCGAGCTCGGGGGCAAGGCGCCCGTGGTCGTCTTCGGCGACGCCGACGTCGCCGCGGCGGCGGCCGGCATCGCGAGCGCCGGCTTCTACAACGCCGGGCAGGACTGCACGGCCGCGACCCGGGTGCTCGTGCACGAGTCGGTGCACGCCGACTTCGTCGCCGCGCTCGCCGAGCAGGCGCGCGGGACGCGCACGGGGCGCCCGGACGAGGACGTCGCCTTCGGACCCGTGAACAACTCGGTGCAGCTCGCCCGCGTCAGGGGCTTCCTCGAGCGGCTGCCCGACCACGCCGAGGTGGTCGCCGGCGGGCGGCGCCAGGGCGACGTCGGCTGGTTCCACGAGGCGACGGTCGTCGACGGCCTGCGCCAGGACGACGAGGCGGTCCAGGACGAGATCTTCGGTCCGGTCATCACGGTGCAGACGTTCCGCGACGAGTCCGAGGCGCTCGCCCTGGCGAACGGCGTGCGGTACGGCCTGGCGAGCTCGGTCTGGACCAAGGACCACGCGACCGCCCTGCGCATGTCGCGTGCGCTCGACTTCGGCTGCGTGTGGATCAACACCCACATCCCGTTCGTGGCCGAGATGCCGCACGGCGGGTTCAAGCACTCGGGCTACGGCAAGGACCTGTCGGTGTACGGCTTCGAGGACTACACGCGGATCAAGCACGTGATGAGCGCGTTCGAGGCCTGACCTGGGGAATTCACCCACCGGGGCGGTCGACCCGGCCGCGGGCCGGGGTTACGGTCGCGACGTGGCCGAGGACGTTCTGGCGCGATGCCGCGGCACCCGATGACCTCCCCCCGGGCGAGTGCCGGGGCGGAGCACGCCCCCGACCTCGGTGCGGTGGTGCGCGGGAACCTGCAGCAGCAGAGCCGCTACGTCATCGCGATCGCGATCGCGATCGGGATCCCGACGATGGTGGTCGTCGCGCTCACCGCGCCGGAGCCGGACCCCGTGGTCCGCTACGGCTACCCGCCGGTCATCGCCTACCTGCTCGTGTACGCCTGGGTCCTGGTGCGCCGCCCCGCGATGGCGGTCCCGTTCTCGCGCATCACGCTCGTGCTCTTCGAGCTGGCCTGGATCACGACCATGGCCGCGGGCCTCGCCCGCGCGTCGGACCTCGACGCCGCCTGGGCGGCGCTCTTCCCGCTGTTCTTCCTCAGCATGGTCATCTTCCTGATCGTGGGCTACCTGTTCTTCTCGGCCCGCCAGGGCGCGGTGCATGCCGGGGCGGTCGTGCTGGCCGTGTTCGCCGCGGGGTCCGCCGGTGCGCTCGCGGCCGACGACGGTGCCCGCCTGGTCCCGCACGTGCTGCGCTACTGCATCTACCTGGCCGTGATCGCCGTGCTGCTCCTGGTGCTGTCCCAGGCCAAGACCCGGCTCGCGCTCGCCCTCGTCGCGGCGCAGCAGGCGCGCGCCGAGGTCAGCGAGATGCGGGACATGGCCTACCTCGACGCGCTCACCGGCGTCGCGAACCGTCGTCGGCTCGTGGAGGAGCTGTCCTTCCGGTCCTCGCGCGTCGGCCCCGGGTACCCCGTCGCGCTCGTCTACTTCGACCTCGACAGGTTCAAGTCCATCAACGACGACCACGGCCACGCGGTGGGCGACGACGTCCTGCGCCGGGTCGCGAGCCTGGCGAGCGGCGTGGCCGGGCGCGACGCCGTCGTCGGGCGCCTGGGCGGCGAGGAGTTCGTCGTCGTCGCGCCGGGGGCCACCCACGCCGACGCCCTCGACCTCGCCGAGAGGCTGCGCCAGTCGTTGCCGCGCGAGGTCGGCGCGGACCTCGGCGTGCCCGTGACCGCCAGCTTCGGCGTCTCGATGCTGCGGCCGGGGGAGAGCGCCTCCGTCGCGCTCGCCCGGGCCGACGAGCTCATGTACGACGCGAAGGCCGGCGGCCGGGACCGCGTCGTCGGCGGGGCGATGGCCTGAGCGTCAGTGCTCGCCGACCAGCACCCGCTCGAGGACGTCGAGCGCGTCCGCGAGCAGCGCGCGGTCGATGACGAGCGGGGGCAGGAGCCGGACCACGTTGCCGTACGTGCCGCAGGTCAGGACCAGGACGCCGTCGGCGGCGCAGGCCGCCGCGACGCGCGCCGCCTCGGCCGGGTCGGGCTCCAGCGTCCCGGGCCGGACGAGCTCGACGGCCAGCATCGCGCCGCGGCCCCGCACCTCGGCGACCTGCGGCGCCCGGGACGCGACCGCGCGCAGGCGCTCGGTCACGAGCTCGCCGATCCGCCGGGCCGCGGCGGGCAGGTCCGCCGCCTCGTAGGCCTCGATCGTCGCGAGCGCCGCGGCGCACGCGATCGGGTTGCCGCCGTACGTGCCGCCGAGACCGCCGGCGTGGACGGCGTCCATGAGCTCGGCGCGGCCGGTCACGGCCCCGAGCGGCAGGCCGCCCGCGATGCCCTTGGCCATCGCGACGAGGTCCGGCACGACGCCCTCGTGCTCGCACGCGAACATCGCGCCGGTCCGCGCGAACCCGGTCTGGACCTCGTCGGCGACGAGCAGCACCCCGTGCTCGCGGCACCAGCGCGCGAGGGCGGGCAGGAAGCCCGGCGCCGGCACGACGAACCCGCCCTCGCCCAGGACGGGCTCGACGACGACGCAGGCCACCTGGTCGGCGCCGACCTGCTTCTCCAGGACCGCCACGGCGCGGGCGGCCGCCTCCTCGCCCGTGACCGGCACCGGCTCGCGGAGGGGGTAGGAGGCGGGTACCCGGTACACCTCGCCGGCGAACGGGCCGAAGCCCGTCTTGTAGGGCATCGCCTTGGACGTCATGGCCATCGTGAGGTTCGTGCGCCCGTGGTAGGCGTGGTCGAGCACGACGACGGCGTCGCGCCCGGTGGCCCGGCGGGCGACCTTGACCGCGTTCTCGACCGCCTCGGCGCCCGAGCTCACCAGGACGGTCCGCTTGGCGTGGTCACCCGGCGTGAGGCGGGCGAGCGCCTCGCACACGGCGACGTACTCCTCGTAGGGCGCGACCATGAAGCACGTGTGGGTGAAGTCCGCGGCCTGCCGCGCGACGGCGCTCACCACGCCGGGCGACGCGTTGCCGACGGACGTCACGGCGATGCCCGAGGCGAGGTCCACGAACGTGTTGCCGTCGACGTCCACCACGACACCGCCGCCGGCGCGGTCGACGTAGACCGGCAGGGCGCTGCTCACGCCGGCCGCGACGGCCGCGGCGCGCCGGCGCGTGAGCTCGCGCGACCGCGGCCCGGGCACCTCAGTCACCAGGCGGCGCACCTGCGGCAGGTCCGGCGGGTGCAGGGCGGACAGATCGGGCCAGGCGGTGTCGGGCGCGGCGGCGGGTCCCATGCGGCGATGCTAGGGCCGTGGGGCGTGCGGCGACGGTCCCCGCGCGGGGCATGATGGTGTCCGAACCCACGGAAGGCGGCTCATGGAGTACGTGATCGGTCTGGTCGTGCTGCTCGTCGGGCTCCTGGTCTCGATCGCGCTGCACGAGGTCGGGCACCTGGTGCCCGCCAAGCGCTTCGGCGTCCGCGTGCCCACCTACATGGTCGGCTTCGGCCCGACCCTGTGGTCCCGGCGCCGCGGCGAGACCGAGTACGGGCTCAAGGCGATCCCGCTCGGTGGGTACGTCCGGCTCGTCGGCATGTTCCCCCCGGCCGACGTCGTGGGTGCCAAGCCCCGCCCCGGCCGCATCGGCGAGCTCGTCACCGCGGTGCGCGAGCAGAGCGCCGAGGAGGTGCTGCCGGGCGAGGAGCACCGGGCCTTCTACCGGCTGAGCACGCCCAAGAAGCTCGTGGTCATGCTCGGCGGACCGGTGATGAACTTCCTCATCGCGGCCGTCGTCCTGACCGTCGCGTACGCCGGCATCGGCCTCCCCGGCCTGACCACGACCGTGGGCGTCGTCGGCGACTGCGTGCGACCGATCGATCAGGAGGAGTGCGCGCCGGGGGACCCGGCCGTCCCCGCGGCCCAGGCCGGCCTCGAGGAGGGCGACGTCCTCGTCTCCCTCGACGGGCAGCCCCTCGCGTCGTGGCAGGACTTCCAGGACGCGGTGCGCGGGACCGACGGCTCGCCCGTGCCGCTCGTCGTCGAGCGCGACGGGCGCGAGACGACGCTCGAGCTGACCCCCGTGCTGGCCGAGCGGCCGGTCGTCGACGAGGTCACGGGCGAGGTGGTGACCGACGAGGCCGGCGACGTCGTGACGCACGAGGTCCGCTACGTGGGGCTGAGCCCGACCGTCGACCTCGTGCGCGAGCCGCTCAGCGCGGTGCCGGCACGGATCGGCGAGGTGTTCACCGGCACGGCCGAGGTGGTGCTGACCCTGCCCGCGCGGGTGTGGGACGTGGTGCTCGCCGTGACCGGCGTGCAGGAGCGGGACCAGACGTCGATCGTCGGCCCGGTGGGCGTCGGTCGCCTCGCGGGCGAGGTGACGGCCGCGGACGCCGACCCGCTGTGGCAGGTCTCGACGCTGCTGTCGATCGTCGGCTCGCTCAACATGGCGCTGTTCGTGTTCAACCTCATCCCGCTGCTGCCGCTCGACGGCGGGCACGTCGCGGGCGCCCTGTGGGAGGGCGGCAAGCGGCAGGTCGCCCGCCTGCGCGGGCTGCCCCGCCCGGCGCCGGCCGACGTCGCCCGGATGATGCCCGTCGCGTACGGCGTCTTCGCGCTGCTCGCCGTCATGGGCGTGCTCCTGGTCTACGCCGACCTCGTGGTGCCGGTCACGCTCGGCTGACGCGTGCGCCGCGGAGGCCGACGACCCCCGCGCGGGGGGATACTGGGACGGTGAGCATCCCTATCAGCCTCGGCATGCCTGAGGCGCCGCCGCCCGTCCTGGCCCCGCGTCGCCCGACCCGCAAGATCAAGGTCGGCACGCTCGCGGTCGGCGGCGACGCGCCCGTGTCCGTGCAGTCGATGACGACGACGCGCACGTCCGACATCAACGCCACCCTCCAGCAGATCGCGGAGCTCACGGCGTCCGGCTGCGACATCGTGCGGGTCGCGTGCCCCACCGAGGACGACGCGGCGGCGCTGCCGATCATCGCGAGGAAGTCGCAGATCCCCGTCATCGCCGACATCCACTTCCAGCCGAAGTACGTGTTCGCGGCGATCGACGCCGGCTGCGCGGCCGTCCGGGTCAACCCGGGCAACATCCGCAAGTTCGACGACCAGGTCGGCGCCATCGCCCAGGCCGCCAAGGACGCGGGGACATCGATCCGGATCGGCGTGAACGCCGGCTCGCTCGACAAGCGCCTGCTCGAGAAGTACGGCAAGGCGACGCCCGAGGCGCTGGTCGAGTCCGCCGTGTGGGAGGCGTCCCTCTTCGAGGAGCACGACTTCCACGAGTTCAAGATCTCGGTCAAGCACAACGACCCCGTCGTCATGGTGCGTGCCTACGAGCTGCTGTCCGAGCGCGGCGACTGGCCGCTGCACCTCGGGGTGACCGAGGCGGGTCCGGCGTTCCAGGGCACCATCAAGTCGGCGACCGCGTTCGGCGCGCTGCTGAGCAAGGGCATCGGGGACACGATCCGGGTCTCCCTGTCCGCGCCGCCGGTCGAGGAGGTCAAGGTCGGGATCCAGATCCTCCAGGCCCTGAACCTGCGGCCGCGCAAGCTCGAGATCGTCTCCTGCCCGTCCTGCGGGCGGGCCCAGGTCGACGTCTACACCCTCGCCGAGCGCGTCACGGCCGGGCTCGAGGGCCTCGAGGTGCCGCTGCGCGTCGCCGTCATGGGCTGCGTCGTCAACGGTCCGGGCGAGGCCCGCGAGGCCGACCTGGGGGTGGCGTCCGGCAACGGCAAGGGGCAGATCTTCGTCAAGGGCGAGGTCGTCAAGACCGTCCCCGAGGCGATGATCGTCGAGACGCTGATCGAGGAGGCGATGCGCATCGCCGAGTCGATGGAGCCGTCCGAGGGTGGCGCCCCCGTCGTCTCGGTGTCCTGAGCGGCTGCGCTCCGGCGCCGGCCGGGGCGCCATGGTGCACAATCGCCGCATGGTCCGAGGCCGCGCCGACGTGAGGCCCGCCGTGGTCACCGACGTCGACCTGCGCGCGGCCGCAGCGCTGTGCGCGCTCGACCCGGTGGCGACGGTGCTCGCGGCCTCGCGGATCGAGCTCGCGCTCGCCGCCGGGAGCGTGCGCGGCGGCTCGGCCCTGTGGGGCGTCGAGCGCGGCGGGCGGCTCGTCGCGCTGTGCTGGGCCGGCGCCAACGTCGTCCCGGTCTGCGACCCCGCCGACGACCAGGCCCTCGACGCCTTCGCCGCGACGGCGCTGCGCCAGGGGCGCCGGTGCTCGTCGATCGTCGGGCCGGCGGGCGCCGTGCTCGGGCTCTGGGAACGGCTCGAGCGCTCCTGGGGACCGGCGCGCGACGTCCGCGCCGCGCAGCCGTCCATGGTGATCGACCACCCGCCGCTCGTGGCGCCGGACCCCCGCGTGCGCCGCGGCAGCCCGCACGAGCTGCCGCTGCTCCTGCCCGCGTGCGTGCAGATGTTCGTCGAGGAGGTCGGCTACTCGCCCCTGCTGGGCAGCCCCGGCGCCTACGAGGCGCGCGTGCGCGGGCTGCTCGAGGAGGGCCGGTCCTTCGTCCGCCTCGACGAGGGCCCCCGCGGCCCGGAGGTGGCCTTCAAGGCCGAGCTCGGGGCCGTGAGCTCGGGCGTCGCGCAGGTGCAGGGCGTCTGGGTACCCCCCGACCGCCGCCGCCAGGGCCTCGCGGCGCACGGCATGGCCGCCGTCGTGCAGCAGACGCTGAGCACCGTCGCGCCGCTCGTCTCCCTGTACGTGAACGACTACAACGCCCCCGCACTGGCCACCTACGAGCGCGTGGGCTTCCGCCAGGTCGGCACCTACGCCACGGTCCTCTTCTAGCCCGCACCCTCCCGCCCCCTCCGCGCCACCGCGCCCACCTGCCCCGCACGCGCGGATGTTCGGATGCGCACATCGGTGCGTGTGGCCACGTACGGATCGCCTCCAGGTGCGCGGATGCGCGCGGGCGCCGTCCACAGGCGGCATGCGCGGGGCGCGTCCACCGGCCCGCGGGTCCGTGCGGCGGGCGGCCGCGTCCCTCGCCGAGCCTGGGCTCATGACCGACACCCTCCTGCCGGCGGAGCTGCACAGCATCGCCGCGACCCATGACGGCGTCCTGCGGCGCTCGCACCTGCTCGCCGCCGGCCTCACGGCGCGCGACATCACGTCGGCCGTCCGGGCGGGACGTGTCGTGAGGCTGTACCGCGACACCTACCGCCTGCCGGCCGCCGACGACGGTCCTGGGGCCGACTTCCTCGCGACGACCGTCGCCGTGCGTCAGCGGCACCCGGACCGCGTGCTCACCGGTGTCGCGGCCGTCGCGGCGCTGGGGCTGCCCGTCTTCGGACGACCGCGGCACGTCCCCGTCGTCCACGACCCGCGCGGCGGTGCGTCGGCCCGTTCGGTGACGCGCACGGTGGCACCCCCGCCGGCGGACCAGCTGGTCCGGCTGCCGACCGGGCTCGTGGCCGGACCTGCCCGCGCGGCCCTGGACGCGGCGCGCCTGGACGGCGTCGTGGCCGGCGTCGTCGCGGCGGACGCGGCGTTGCGCGCCGGCATGACGACCCACGGCGAGCTCGGTCGCGTGCTGGCGAGCATGAGCGGGCTCCTCGGCGTCCACCACGCCCGGCGCTGCGCGGACCTCGCATCGGCCGGGTCGGCCAGCCCGGGGGAGTCGTGGAGTGCGGTCGTCCTGGACACCTACGGCATGCCCCGCGCGGAGCGCCAGGTCGCGCTCCACGACGAGCGCGGCCTCATCGGCGTCGTGGACTTCCTGTGGTCCGGAGCGGCAGTGGTCGGGGAGTTCGACGGCCGGGTGAAGTACGGCCGCACCAACCCGTCCGGCCGTCCGCCCGAGGAGGTCCTGTGGGACGAGAAGGTCCGGGAGGACCGCCTCCGGTCGCGGGGATACGCCGTCGTGCGCTGGACGACGGCGGACCTGCGCGCGCCCGAGCACTGGATCACCCGGCTCCGGCGGTCGTTGGGCGCGTGAGCCCAGCCCGTTGCGTACATCCGGACACCTGGAGGCGTTCCGTACGCGGCCAGCTGGTCACTTGTGCGCGTCCGAACATCGGGACGGGCGGGGCGGCGGGACGGGCGGGGCGGGGAGGCGGTGAGGGCCGGCGGGCGGGGTCGGCCGGTGGTCCGGCCGGGCTGCGCCGGGGCGGGGGTCAGCGGAGGAGGCGGCTCATGCGGCGGTCGGCCAAGGGCTTGCCGCCCGTCTGGCACGTGGGGCAGTACTGGAGGGAGGAGTCCGCGAACGAGACCTCGCGGACGGTGTCGCCGCACACGGGGCAGGTCTCGCCGGTCCGGCCGTGCACCTGCATGCCGCGCCGCTTGGCGTCCTTGAGCTCCGCGGCGGGGCGCCCGCTCGCGGCGTCCAGCGCGCCCGCGAGCACCTCCCGGATCGTGCGGTGCAGCAGCGCGACGTCCTCGGCGTCCAGCGAGCGGCTCAGCGCGAAGGGGCTCATCTGCGCGGCGTGCAGGATCTCGTCGGAGTACGCGTTGCCGATGCCGGCGATCTGGCGCTGGTCGCGCAGCAGGCCCTTGAGCTGCTGGTTGCGCGCGCTGAGCAGCTCGCCCAGCCGCTCGGGCGTGAACTCGTCCGACGTCGGCTCCACGCCGAGGGTCGCGACCATCTCCACCTGCTCGGGGTCGGCGACGACGTGGACGGCGAGGCGCTTGCGGGTCCCGGCCTCGGTGAGGTCGAAGCCCGCGCCGTCGTCGAGACGCACCCGGAGCGCGATCGGCGACTTCCCGGGCCGGAGCACCGTGCGCGGCACCTCGTCGTACCAGCGGACCCAGCCCGCGCGCGAGAGGTGCCACAGCAGGTGCGGGCCGTCGACGGTCGCCAGGTCCAGCCACTTGCCGTGCCGGCCCACCCCGGCGACCTCCCGGCCCACCAGCTCCGACGGCGCCGAGGAGAAGGTCTTCAGCGCGCTGATGGCGCCCACCTCGACGCCCGCGACGGTGCGACCACCGGCGCGCGACGTGAGGAACCGGGCCAGGGCCTCGATCTCGGGCAGCTCGGGCACCAGCCCATGGTGCCCGCTCGGGAGCCCGACGGGAACCGCAGCGCCCGCCACTAGGCTGACCGCATGCTCCTGCGGATGTCGACCCTGTTCGTGCGCACCCTCCGGGAGGACCCGGCCGACGCCGAGGTCCCCAGCCACCGGCTGCTGGTCCGGGCGGGCTACATCCGCCGCGCCGCCCCCGGGATCTACACCTGGCTCCCGCTGGGTCTGCGGGTCCTGCGCAAGGTCGAGCAGGTCGTGCGCGAGGAGATGGACGCGATCGGCGCCCAGGAGGTGCACTTCCCGGCGCTCCTGCCGCGGGAGCCGTACGAGGCGACGGGTCGCTGGACCGAGTACGGGCCGAACGTCTTCCGCCTCAAGGACCGCAAGGACGCGGACTACATGCTCGCGCCCACCCACGAGGAGGTCTTCACCCTCCTCGTCAAGGACCTGTACTCCTCCTACAAGGACCTGCCGCTCGCGCTCTACCAGATCCAGACCAAGTACCGCGACGAGGCCCGGCCGCGCGCCGGCCTGCTCCGGGGCCGCGAGTTCGTCATGAAGGACGCGTACTCGTTCGACGTCGACGACGCCGGGCTGGAGGCCTCCTACCACCGCCACCGCGAGGCCTACCTGCGGATCTTCGCGCGGCTCGGGATGGACGTGGCCGTCGTGGCCGCGATGTCCGGTGCGATGGGCGGGTCGCGGTCGGAGGAGTTCCTCATGCCGACGCCGATCGGGGAGGACACCTTCGTGCGCTCGCCCGGGGGCTACGCGGCGAACGTCGAGGCGGTCACGACGCCCGTCCCCGACGCTGTGCCGTACGACGACGCCCCCGCGGCGCACGTGGAGGACACGCCCGACACGCCCACCATCGCGACGCTCGTCGACGTCGCGAACGAGCGCTTCCCGCGGCCCGACCGCCCGTGGACGGCCGCCGACACGCTCAAGAACGTCGTCGTCGTGCTCGAGCAGCCCGACGGCGAGCGCGAGGTGGTCGTCATCGGGCTGCCGGGAGACCGCGAGGTCGACCTCAAGCGCCTTGAGGCCGCCGTCTCGCCGGCCGAGGTGGCGACGGCGACCGAGGCGGACTTCGCCCGGCACCCCGAGCTGGTCAAGGGCTACATCGGCCCCGGCGTGCTCGGCCGGGCCAACACGGGCCGCGAGGACGCGATCCGCTACCTGCTCGACCCGCGTGTGGTCGAGGGGACCCGGTGGATCACGGGCGCCGACGCGCCCGGGCGGCACGTCTTCGACCTGGTCGCGGGCCGCGACTTCACGGCCGACGGCGTCGTCGAGGCCGCCGAGGTGCGCGCCGGCGACCCAGCCCCCGACGGCTCGGGCCCGCTCGAGCTCGCGCGCGGGATCGAGATGGGCCACATCTTCGCGCTCGGCCGCAAGTACGCGGACGCGCTCGGCCTCAAGGTGCTCAACGAGAACGGCAAGGCCGTCACCGTGACGATGGGCTCCTACGGGGTCGGCGTCTCGCGGGCCGTGGCGGCGCTCGCCGAGACGAACCACGACGACGCCGGCCTCGCGTGGCCGGCGACCGTCGCACCGGCCCACGTGCACCTCGTCGCGACCGGCAAGGACGCGGCGGTCTTCGCCGCGTGCGAGGAGCTCGCCGCGGACCTGCACGGCCGGGGCGTCGAGGTGCTCTACGACGACCGGCCCAAGGTCTCGCCCGGCGTGAAGTTCGCCGACGCCGAGCTGCTCGGCCTGCCGGTGCTCGTCGTGGTCGGTCGCGGGCTCGCGGAGGGCAACGTCGAGGTTCGCCTGCGCCGCGGGGCCGATGCCGGGCTCGCGGCGGGGGAGCGGCCGCAGGCGCAGCAGGTGCCCGTCGGGGACGTCGCCGCCTACGTCGCGGACCTGGTCGCCGGGCTGCTCGAGCGCTGACCGGCCGGCGTCGCCCGCCTCAGGCGAGCTGCTCCGGCAGGCCGGGGAAGGCGGGCACCACGCCGGTGAGCGCCGTGGTCGCGCGCGCCGCGGCGAGCAGGGCGTCCACGAGCACGGTCCGCGCCTGGGGGGCGGCCTGGGCGACCAGCGACGCGTACGACGCCGTGAGGCGCTCCTGGAGGCCCGCCAGCTCGGCGTCGACGGCGGCGGGGTCGCTCGCGGCGTCGAGCAGCGCGGGCGGCAGGCCGTAGGCGACGCGCCGGGGGTCGCTGTCCGTCGCGGCGACGCCC
>NZ_JACEXH010000312.1:0-1494 GCF_014525465.1 Actinotalea sp. JY-7885
CCGGCGCCCTGCGGGCCCGGGCGGCTCGGCACGCCGCCGAGGTCGCCCACGCCGAGCCGCCGCCGGACCTGCCGCCCGCGCCGCCGGGCACCGACGTCGTCGCGCTGCCGTACACCCGCACGGCCGAGCTCGCCGAGGAGGTCACCGGCTACACCGACGGCGTCGTCGTGCTCGCGCCGTCCTCGCTGCGGGACGCCGTCGTGCGGCGCCTGCGCGCGGCGGTCGAGATGGGGGAGCGGCTCGCGCCGGAGGTGACCCGTGGCTGAGCGCACCCCGGAGCGGCTCGTCCGCCTGCTCGGCATGGTGGCCTACCTGGACCGGACCCCCGGCGTGAGCGTGGACGAGGTCGCGGCGCACTTCGGCGTGACGCCGCAGCAGGTGCTCGCCGACGTCGACACGCTGTGGATGTCCGGCACGCCGGGCTACTGGCCGGACGACCTCATCGACTTCGACGCCGGCTCGCTCGAGTCCGGCGTGCTGCACCTGACGCAGGCGCGCGGCATGTCGCACGCGCTGCGGCTCGGCACGCGCGAGGCGGTCGCCCTCGTCGCCGCGCTGCGTGCCCTGCAGGAGGCCGTCGGCCCGGCCCTGGAGCCGGGGCAGCGCGAGGTGCTCGCGAGCACGCTGGCGACCCTGACGGCGGCCACCGGCGAGGCCGCGGCGACCGTCGACGTGCAGCTCTCGGTCGAGGCCGCGCCGGAGGTCGTCGCCACCGTGCGGCAGGCCCTCGCCGGCGGACGTCGTCTGCGCGTGCGCTACGTCGACGCGGCGGACCGGCCCAGCGAGCGCGACGTCGACCCGTGGCAGCTCCTCACGAGCGACGAGCACTCCTACCTGCAGGGCTGGGACCGCGGCGTGGGCGGGGAGCGGCTCTTCCGGCTGGACCGCGTGCTCGCGGCGGAGGTGCTCGACGAGCCGGCCGAGCGGCGCCCGGAGCGCCTGCCGGAGGCGACGTTCCGCCCGCGGGAGGACCACCAGCGCGTCGTGATCGAGCTGGAGGGCAGCGCACGCTGGGTCGCCGAGCAGCTGCCGGTGGAGGACACCGAGGAGCTCGCCGACGGCGGCTTCCGGGTCACGCTGCGCGTCGGGTCGCCCGCGTGGCTGCGCCAGCTCCTGCTGCGGGTGGCACCGCGGGTCCGCGACGTCGACCCGGTCGACGCCGCGACGGACGCCGCCGACGCCGCCCGGCGCGCGCTCGCCGCGTACGAACCGGCCGAGGGCGGACCAGGGGCCCGCTAGCCTGTCCCGGTGCTCTGGTTCAGCGTGTGGACGCTCCTCGTCATCGGCACGCTCGTCGGCGCGTTCTTCCTGGGACGGCGCCTCTACCGCTCGGGCAAGGCCCTGGTGCTGGAGCTCAGCCGCGCGACCGAGGTGCTCGCACAGGTGGCCGAGCGGGCGGAGCAGCTCGCCCCGGCGGCCACCGAGCCCGCCCCGGTCGACCTCGCCGACCTCGACGCCGCCCGCGCCCGGCGCGACGCGACCCGCGTCGCGACC
>NZ_JACEXH010000313.1:0-1473 GCF_014525465.1 Actinotalea sp. JY-7885
CGCGGCCCGAGGCGCCGCGGCGGGCCGGCGCCCGCGGTGCGGTCCCGCGCCGCGCCGGTCGTGATGCTCACCGCGACGCGCTGGTCCCGGCGCGCGTGCTGCGCGCCCGCACCCTGCTGCTCGGCCTGTACGGCCTTCTCGGGCTCACCGTCTCGAGCTGGCTCGCGCGCCTGCCCACCGTGAGGGCGTCGCTCGACCTCACGACCGGGCAGCTCGGCACCGTCCTGCTCGTCGGCGCGGTCGGGTCGCTGGTCACGGTGCTCCTGGCCGGCAGCGTCGTCGCCCGGTGGGGGAGTCGGGTCACGATCCTCGCGGCGGCGGTGGTGTTCTCGACCGCGAGCCTGCTCCTGGGGCTCGCGCCGACCGTGGGCAGCGTCCCGGTGCTGGTGCTGGGCGTCGTGCTGATGAGCGCGTCGTTCGCGCTCGGCAACGTGCCGATGAACGTGGAGACGGTCGCGATCGAGCGGGCCATGGGCCGCACGGTCGTGCCGCAGTTCCACGCCGCCTTCTCGCTCGGCAGCGTCGCGGGCTCGGTCCTCGGCGCGCTCGCCTCCTGGGTCGGCGTGCCGGTCCTGGTCCACTTCGGCGTCGTGAGCATCGGCGCCCTCGTCTGGCGCCTCCTCGCCGTCCCCGGCGCGGTCCTGCCGCCGCCTCCCGCACCCGTGGCCGCCGTCCAGCACCACGGTGCGCCGCCGGCGCGCCGTGGTGCCGGCCTGCGGTCGGCGCTGTCCGCGTGGCGCGACCGGCGCACGCTCCTCATCGGCGTCGTGGTCATGTCCGCGGCGCTCTCGGAGGGTTCCGCCAACAACTGGCTCGCGATCGCCGTCGTCGACGGGTTCGCGCAGACCGAGGCCCTCGCGGCCGCGGTGTTCGGGGGCTTCGTGGCGTCGATGACTGCCGCTCGGCTCGCCGGGACCCGCCTCATCGACCGCTTCGGGCGCGTCGCCGTCCTGGCGACCTCCGGGGTCGCGTCGCTCGTGGGGCTGGTCACCTTCGGGCTCGCGCCGAGCCTGCCGACGGCGCTCGTGGGCGTCGTCGCCTGGGGCCTCGGCGCCGGTCTCGTCGTGCCCATCGGCATGGCGGCGGTGTCGGGCGACCCGCTCCGGGCCGCCGGCCGGGTCGCCGTCGTCTCGGCGTTCGCGTCGTTCGCCTCCATCACCGCGCCGCCGCTCATCGGGCTGGCCGCGGAGGCCGTCGGGGCCCGCCGCGCGCTCCTGCTCATCACGGTCGTCATGCTCGCGAGCATCCTGCTGGCCCGGACCGTCCGGGAGGAGCCCGCTGGCGCGCCGGGTGCCGGGACCGGCACCGTGGTCCCCGTGAGCACCGGAGAGCAGGTCGGCGACGCGCGCGAGGCGCACGTGGCGGTCGGCGACACCCGCGCGCCGCAGGACGTCGGCGCGCTCGGGGGGGCCGCCGCTCCGGCCGTGCCCGTCGGGCAGCGCGACCTCGTGGCGGCCGCCCGATGACGGCGCC
>NZ_JACEXH010000314.1:0-1465 GCF_014525465.1 Actinotalea sp. JY-7885
GGGGTCCGTCGCGACGACGACGGCGATCCCGAGCCCCCGGGCGGCGTCGACGAGGCGGGCGAGCGCCTCGGCGGCCGCGCGGCGCGCGTCGCCCGACTCCCAGCCCCGCTCCCACTCGTGGCAGTCGTCCAGCAGGACGAGCGACCACGTCCCTGCCGGGGAGGCCGCGAGGAGCTCGTCGACCCACGCGGCGACGGCGGCCGGGTCGTCGAGCACGAGGTCGACGTCGCGGGCGTCGGCCGCGCCCGCACGCGGACCGACGAGCACCGTGCGCACGGGCGGCCGCGAGGACCGGCGCGCGAGCTCGGCGAGGCCGAGCAGGAACGAGGTCCGGCCGCTGCCGCCGCGGCCCGTGACCAGCAGGGGCCCCTCGGCGAGGCGCAGGGTGACCGCCGACGCGAACTCGGCGTCGACGCCCAGGCACATCTCGTCGGCGACGGGCGCGGGCACGAGCCGGGCGGGCATGCGGGTCGGCATCGCGGGCACGACGACGGCCGGCGAGGCCGCGTAGCGCTGCCCGCACCGCTCCGCGAGCTCGGCGACGAGCCCGGCCTGCGCGGGCGTCCCCGCTCCGCCGATGCTCGCGACCTGGATCTCGTGGCGCCCGAGGAGGCCGCGACCCGGCGCCGAGTCGGCGTCGAGCACGCCGTCGGGCACGCCCAGCATCTGGTAGTCGTCGGGCGTCGTCATGCGGAGCACGAGGCGCTCGCCGAACGCCGCCTGCATCGCGCTCGGCACGCCCGTGCGGCGCGGCGTCGTCGCGGTGACGTGCACGCCGCAGCGACGCCCCTCCTGGAGCACCGTCACGAGCTGGTCGACGTGCGCGCGCCGCAGCGCGCCGCCCCCCTCGAGCTGCTCGAGCAGCGCAGGCAGGTTGTCCACGAGCAGGTGCACGCGCGGGATCAGCACGCCCTGGGCCTGGAGCGCCCCGAGGTCGGCCGCGCCCCGGGCCGCGAGCAGGCCGTTCCGCTCGACGACCGTGCGGTGCAGCATCCGGATGAGCCGCTGCACGCGCTCGGCGGCCTGCTCGACGACGACGGAGCCCACCGACGGCAGGGCGTCGAGCACGCTCAGCCCGCCGCCCCCGGCGTCGATCGCGTAGACGAGTGCGGGAGCCGCCTCCTCGCACACGGTCGCGGCGACGGCGACCGTGCGCAGGAGCTCCGTCTTGCCGCTGCCGGACGCGCCGAAGACCAGGACGTGGCCGGTGCGCGCGTAGTCGAGCACGAACGGCTCCTGCTGCTGGCGGGACGGGACGTCGACGAGCCCGACGACGAGGCGGCCCGGGGCCGGCTCGAAGGTCACCGCGTCGGGCGTGCTCCCCGGGACCGCCGCCTCGTCCCCGGCGTCGGGACCGACGACGACGCGGCCGTCCGGGCCGGCGGCGAGGGTGAGCTCGGTCGGCAGCGGCGGCAGCCACGGCCTGCGGGGCGCGGGGCGGCCCGAGCGGCGGTGCGCCGCACCG
>NZ_JACEXH010000315.1:0-1402 GCF_014525465.1 Actinotalea sp. JY-7885
CGGCGACCACCCGGTCCGGACCCCGGGCGACCAGCGCCGCCACGGCCGCCGACGCCGCCGTCCGCTCCGCGCCGAGCACGTCGCCCCGGCCCGCCGCACCCGGCACCAGCAGCGCCGTGTCGGGGACGAGGGCAGCACCGGCGAGCACGGCTCCGACGGTATCGCGGACCGCGCCCGGCCCCGCCCACGGTCGCCGCACCCGGCTCGCCGCTATCCTGTCGCGATGGGGTTCCTCTCCTGGGTCCGTCGCGTCGTCGAGGCAGGACCGTCGCCGCGCGAGCCGTCCCCGGGCCGTCCGCTGGCCGGCCTCTTCGCAGACCCCGACCGCCTGGCACCGGCCCAGCACCCGCAGCGCGCCGCGCCCCGGCCCGACGTCCCGGCCCCGCTGACCACCGAGCGGCTGCGCGTCTGGTTCACGCGCCACGGCTACACGTACTTCGTCGACGACGAGGGCGACGTCGGTGGGCTGTGGCGGGGTCGGCTCTTCTACTTCTTCCTGTTCGGCGACGACCAGGAGATCCTGCAGGTCCGTGGCCAGTGGAACCGGGAGTTCTCCATCGAGCGCCTCACCGAGGTGCTCGAGCTCTGCAACGACTGGAACGCCGAGAAGATCTGGCCCAAGGCCTACGTGCGCGTCCGGGACGACGGCATGGTGCACCTCACGTCCGAGGTGGCGACCGATCTCGAGCACGGCGTCACGGACGCCCAGCTCGGGCAGCTGCTCCACTGCGCCCTGAGCGCGTCGAGCGTGCTGTTCGACACCGTCGACGAGCTCTACCCCGACCCCGCGGCGGCGGCGCCGTGAGGGCGCGCCGGCGCGACGAGGCTCCCGGGCCCGAGTCCGGGCGCGGCCCCTCCCGCCTGACCCAGCGGCCCCGGCCGCTCGACAGCGCGCGCGTCGAGGCCTACCTCGTCGGCGAGGGCTACCACGTCCACCGCGACGAGGACGACGACCTGACGGGGACCTGGGACGGGGACCGGTTCTGGTTCCTGCTCCTCGGTGAGGACCACGAGGTGCTGCAGGTGCGCGGTCGCTGGCACCGCACGCTGCCCGAGCACCGCCGGGCCGCCGCGCTGCTCGCCGTCAACGACTGGAACCGCGAGCGCATCTGGCCCAAGGCGTACGTGCGAGCCGAGGACGGCGAGCTGGCGCTCTACGGCGAGGTGTCCGTCGACCTCGAGCACGGGGTCACCGACGACCAGCTGGCACAGCTCGTGGCGTGCGGCCTGGGCACCGGCGTGCAGCTCTTCGCCGCGCTCGGCCAGCTCGTCCCGCCGCAGGACTGACCCGCGCGGACGGGCCCGCGCCCGTCAGGCGCGGCGCAGCGAGGGCATCGGCAGGACGACGGGCCCGCCCGGCGCGGGCGCCGTGCCGTGGCCGTGCGCGTCGTCCTCGAGGCCG
>NZ_JACEXH010000316.1:0-1393 GCF_014525465.1 Actinotalea sp. JY-7885
GGCGCCGACGGCCTGAGCGCCGCGGGCGCGCACCGCGACGGCGCTACGCCGGTCGGGCGGCTCCGCCCCGCCGACGCACCCGCCGGTCGCGCAGGGCGGCCACGCCGACGGCGACGAAGTACAAGCCGCAGATCGGCGTCGCCATCGCGAGCATGGACCATGCGTCCGGCAGCGGGTTGGCGAACGCCGTGAAGACGAGCGCGAGCAGGACCGCCCAGCGCCAGGCCCGGAGCATCGTCGCCGCGGGCAGCAGCCCGAGGAAGTTCAGCGCCACCAGGACCAGCGGCAGCAGGAAGGCAAGGCCGAACACGAGGATCACGCGCATGAAGAACCCGAAATAGGCGCGCGCGTCCATGAGGTTGACCGCGCTGTCCGGCGTGAAGGCCGTCAGCGTGCTGATCGCGGTGGGCAGCACGAACCAGGCGAGCGCACCGCCCGCGACGAACAGCACGCTCCCCGCGGGGACGAAGGAGAACACGTAGCGCTTCTCCTGGCGCGTCAGGGCCGGCGTCACGAAGGCGAGCAGCTGACCGATCCACCACGGCGCCGAGAGGAAGACCCCCAGGAAGAGGGCAACCTTGAGCTGCATGTCGAACGCCGAGCCGATCGTGGTGAAGTTGAGTGCGGCGGTCTGCCCCCGGTGGCCCAGCCCTTGCAGGGGCTGGCTCATCGCCGCGAAGACCGGGTCGTACGCGAACCACCCGAGGCAGGCCCCGAGCACGAGCCCGAGGGCCGACCACAGGACACGGCGTCGGAGCTCGGCGAGGTGCGCCGCGAGCGCCATCCGGCCCTCGGGGTCGTGCGTCGACCGGCCGGACCGGCGCCCGCGCGGGGCGTCGGCCGGCCGGTCGTGAGCCGCTGACGGGTGCGCCGTCATCGCCTCATGCCTGCGGCGAGCCGGGCTGGGCCGCGGCCGGCGCCTGGGTGGCGAGGGCCGGCGTGACGGCGGGTGCCGGTGCCGGCGCCGTCGGCGGGGCCAGGGGCGAGGTGTCCTCGCGCAGCTCCTGGACCTCCTTCTTGAAGATCTTCAGCGACTTGCCGACGTTGCCGGCGATCTCCGGGAGCTTGCTGGCGCCGAACAGCACGACGACGGTGATGGCGATGATGACGATCGCCCAGACGCTCGGGGTCCTCATGGTTCCTCCTGGTGGGTGGTGCCCCGCTCCTCGTCGAGGGGGGCGTCGGTCGGGTCGACGGCGGACCACAGGTGACGGTCCGGGTCCAGGTGCTCGCGGGCAGCGCGCACGCGTGCGAGGTCCTCGGGGGTGAAGCACTCCTGCACGCGGCCCGGCAGCGTGAGGTCGGCCTCCCCGACGTACCGGGCGGGGCTCAGCGGCTCCCGGACGACGGCCGCGCGCGCCCAGGCGGCGTGCGCCGTGGCCGCGTCCGGCCG
>NZ_JACEXH010000317.1:0-1353 GCF_014525465.1 Actinotalea sp. JY-7885
GCGGGAGGGTCGAGGGGACCGTCGGGTCGTCGGCCCCCGGGCCGCCGGTCGGCGGGGTCGTCGGCTGCTCCCCCGGGACGGTGCCGCCGGCGTCCGGCAGCTCGGCGGCGTCGGGCGTGCCCGGCGAGGGCGGCAGCGACGGTTGGGGGCTGCTCGGTTGGGTGCTGCTCGGCTGGGTGCTGCTCGGCGGGGCCGTCACGGGCGGCGCGGCGACCGGGGGGCGGCTCGGGTCCTGCACCGGGGTGCGCCCGGGGCCGGTCTCGATCTCGCGCGTCGACCCGTCGGCCTCGACGACGACGGCGGCGGTCGCGGACTCGGAGTAGGCGACCAGACGGCCGTCGTCGACCACGAGCCGGGGGTTGAGCCCGCCGGGGACGATGATGTCGCGCGCCGCGCGCCGGCCGTCCGGCCCGAGCACGAGGACGTGCCCCGTGCCGTCGCAGGGCACGTAGACGCGGGACGCGAACACCGCGGGATTCGAGGGCCGGTGGCAGCCGAGCGCACCGACGTCCACGGCGAGCAGGGCACCCCCCGAGACCATGACCACCTCGGCGGCCGACGGCGCGGCCACCGGTGCCAGCGTCGACGGTGACGTCTCGGCGGGCAGCACCGCCCCGCTCAGGCCCGGGGCGGCCACGATGAGGTCGCGTCCCGCGCCGACCTGCGCCACCGTGCCGCCGTCCGGCGAGAACACCGTCACGCCGTCGGCGTGCGGCACCATGCGGCTCTGCGACCCCGCGCCGCGCAGCGGGCGGTCGCGCTCGACCGTGAAGCGGGCGGACGACGCCGACCACCGGAGCTCCTCGATCTCACCGTCGGTCGTGACGAGCCAGACGGTGCCCGCGTCGTCGACCACGGCGTCCGCGAGCGCGTCGGTGCGGTGCGGTGCCCCGAGGTCGCGCAGCGTGAGCGGGTCGACCGCGCGCACCGTGCCGGCCAGGTCGACGAGGAAGACGTTCCCGCCCCCGACGAGCACCGTGGTCCGGGTGGCGCCGGTCCCCCGCTGCCCGCCCGCGAGGAGCGTCGCGAGGTCGATGGTCGTGATGACGCCCGTGGCGTCGTCGTCCACCACGAGCATGCCGTCGCGCTGCGTGATCAGCAGCGACGCGCCGGAGCCGGCGACCTGGAGGCGGCGCTCGACCTCGCCGGTGGCGGGGTTGACCTGCAGCACCTGCCCGCTCGAGTCGTCCGGGAGCCACGTCGCCCCGTCGGACATGGTGACCGCGGTGCTCGCGACGCCGCTGCCGACCGCCGCGCCCAGGACGAGCGCGAGCCCCGTCACCGCGACGCCCGCCTCGACGAACCCGCCCTGACCGCCGCGCCGCCCCGCGCGACCCGCCCCGCGGCCGGCAC
>NZ_JACEXH010000318.1:0-1316 GCF_014525465.1 Actinotalea sp. JY-7885
CGTCCGCGCCCGGCGGCAGCGCGACCCCGGCGAGCACGAGCACGTCCTCGACGTGCTGCCACGCACCCACGGCGCCGTGCCGGCGCAGCCGCCGCAGCCGGCGCGCCCGCAGGACCGCGGACACACCCGCGAGCACCACGACCGACGCGAGCACCGCGACCACCGCCATCGTGACGAGGAGCGCCGCACGCGGCCCCGGGACCGCGTCGGGCGGGCCGGGGACGGGCTCGGCGTCACCGGACTCCTCCGGCGCGGGGACCGCCGCGGGATCGGGGGGTTCGAGCTCCCCGTCGGTCGCGAGGTCGAGCGCGTCGGTCGCACGGTCGGCCGCCGTGCCGCTCGCCGCGGGGCTCGGGTCGAACGCGACCCACCCGGCCCCCGCGAGGTACACCTCGGGCCACACGTGCGCGTCCTCGCCCCGCACCACGACGGAGCCGTCCGTCGCAGGCTCCGGGAGCACGAACCCGAGCACGAGACGCGACGGCAGGCCGGCGGCCCGCGCGAGCACCGCGAACGAGCTCGCGAACTGCTCCGCCGTGCCGACCTGACCGCCCTGCTCGGGCTCCGCGAAGAGGAACTCGCGCACGCGTGCGTACGACGAGCCGGACACGGCGTCGGGCGCGAGCTCACGGTCGGCGCGCACGGTCTCCTCGATGAGGCGCGCCTGCACGAGGCGCGACGGCGCGTGCTGCGTCACGGTGCGCGCGTACGCGAGCACGTCGGCCGGGATGCGCGGGAGCTCGAGGTAGCGCGCGACCTCCGCGCCGCTCGGGACGCCCGCCGTCGCGAGGGTCGCAGCGGCCGGCTGGTCGACGTCGGCCGTCACCCGGTAGACGGACCCGGCGGCGAGCCCCTCGGGCGCCACGAGCGATCCCGTCTCGACGTCCCACAGCGCGCCCGGGACGGTGACCGAGACCGGCCGGCCGGCCGTGGGCAGCCAGGTCCCCGTCCCGAGGGCGGGACTCGCGAGCCCCGTGAGCTCCAGCGTCGCGTCCATCCGCCCGACCTCGGCCCCCGGGGGGAGCGAGGGTGACGCGACCGCGCCGACGGGGCGCAGGCTGGAGCCGGACCGCCAGGTCGCCCCGTCGAAGTCGGGGAGCACGACGAGCGACAGGCGCGGCGGCAGGGCACCGGTCGCGACCAGGAGCTCGCGATCGGGCTCGGCCGCCCAGACGGCGAGCTGCGGCAGCGGGTGCGTCGCGTCCACGCGCACCACGGGCGGCGTCACGTGCTCGCGCGGCTCGAAGGGCTCGCCGCGCGTGAGGGCGCCGCCCGCCGCCGTCGCGGACGCGGCCACGAGCACGGCGGCGAGGGCC
>NZ_JACEXH010000319.1:0-1300 GCF_014525465.1 Actinotalea sp. JY-7885
CGCCGGCGCCGGCGCCGACCACCGTCGCGCCCGCCCCCGAGGCGTCGCGCACCGCGCCACCACCCGTCGCGGCGTGGACCCCGCCCGACGTCGACCTCGCGACCCTGCCGGTGGCCGACCCCTGGGCCGTGATGCCGCAGGCCGTGGCCGACCCGGACCCCGGGACGATGCCGAGCGGCCTGCTCGTCACCCCGGACACCGACCCCGGGATCGCGCTGTACGACGCCCCGCGCGGCGCACCGTTCGCGCTGCTCCCCCTGGTCCAGTACCAGGGCGTGACCTCTTACCCGGTGGTCGCGCAGCAGGGCGACTGGTACCAGGTGCTGCTCACGGTGCGGCGCGGTCTGCCGAGCCAGGTGGGCCCGGACGGCGTCAACGAGGCCACGGGCTGGGTGCACGCCGACGACGTCCTGACGAGCTCCACGGACTACCGGATCACGGCGTCCCTGGGCACGGGCGAGGTGGTGCTGCACCGCGGCGAGGAGGAGGTCGCCCGGACGGTGACGGGGTTCGGCACCCCGGAGACGCCGACCCCGCTGGGCCGCACGTTCGTCATGTCGATCGCGCCGGACCCGGGCGCCCGGTACTCACCGGTGTTCGTGTACCTCGGCTCGCACTCGCCCACGCTGGACGAGTTCGACGGCGGGCCGGCGCCGATCGCGATCCACGCCTACGCGACCTACAGCGGGCCGATCTCCAACGGGTGCCTGCGCGTGCCGGCCGATGCCCTGGCGCCGTTCGCCGACGTACCCCTCGGCACGCCGGTGCTCGTCACCGCCTGACACCGGCGATCGCGCCGCGGTGGGTGACGCGTTGGCGTCGCTGGGCGACGCCAAGGCGTCATGCAGCGACGCGGGGCGCCCCCGCGCTGGGCTGTCGGCCGGGGCCGACGGGTCTGTCAGAGGCGGTCGAGGCGCGGGCTGTCGAGCTCGACGCGACGCAGGTCGCCGCCGAAGTCGACGATCGCGGCGCGGTCGCCGTCCATGCGGACGGCGCGGCCGAGGCCGTGGCGCTCGTGGCAGACGCGGTCGCCCGCCTCGACGGGGACGATGGTCTTGATGGCGGCCTCGCGAGCGGCGTTGAACGGGCTCGTGGCGAGGTAACGGCGAGCAGCAGGACGGGGCGGCATCGGATTTCTCCCACCAGGCCCGGGACGGAGGGGAGGGTCTGGAGCCTTCAGTCTACTCGCGTGGCAGCGCGGTCGTCAGGCCCTCGCCGCAAATCCGGCGGCGACGCGCGGGCACGCCGCTCCCGGCGCGGCCGCGCCGCACGGGCCGAGCGCTCGGGCCGGCGTCAGGCC
>NZ_JACEXH010000320.1:0-1283 GCF_014525465.1 Actinotalea sp. JY-7885
GCGGGCCCGAGGCCGGCGCCGTCGTGGTGGCGGCCGCCGCCGGGCTCGAGCCGGCGCGTGCGCTCGTGTCCGAGGTCCTGGGCGACGCGGGTGGCGAGGTGGTCGAGCGCGGGACGCAGGAGCTGCTCGCGCTCGTGGCCGCCGAGGTCCGCCGGGGCGGGGAGCCCGGGCGGGCCGTGCTCGACGCTCCGGACCTCGCGGCCGACGCGGCCTCGCTGCTGCGCCTGCGGGGCGCCGTGCTGAAGGCGGTCCGATGACGACGGATGAGGCGATGACGACCCCCGGGCCGGGCGCAGGCGTGCGCACGGCCGCGCTGCTCGAGCGCGTGGCCCGGCTCGAGGGCGCGGTCGACGCGGTCGGGAGCCGGGTGCCGACCGCGACGTCCGCCGCGGTGCGACGCGCGCTCACCACGGTGCGGGAGCGCCTCGCCCTCGGCGCCGACCACACCGTCGTGGCCCTGGTGGGCGGCACCGGATCGGGCAAGTCGAGCCTGTTCAACGCGCTCAGCGGGCTGGCCTTCGCGGACGTCGGTGTGCGGCGCCCCACGACGGCCGAGCCCTCCGCGTGCGTCTGGGCCCACGACGCGACGGCCCTCCTCGACTGGCTCGACGTGGCACCGGACCGCCGGATCGTGCGCGAGAGCGCCCTCGACGGCGAGTCGCAGGCCGACCTGCGCGGCCTGGTCCTGCTCGACCTGCCCGACCACGACTCGGTGGAGCCGGCGCACCGCGAGGTGGTCGACCGGCTGCTCCCGCTGGCCGACCTGCTCGTCTGGGTCGTCGACCCGCAGAAGTATGCGGACGACGCGCTGCACGCCGGGTACCTGCGGCGGCTCACCGGGCGCGACGCGGCGATGCTCGTGGTGGTCAACCAGACCGACACGGTCCCGGAGCACGCTCGGGCCGGCCTGGTCGACGACGTCGCCCGTCTGCTCCAGGCCGACGGCCTGCCGGGCGTCGCGGTGCACGCCGTCTCCGCCCGTACGGGCGAGGGCGTGCGGGAGCTGCGCCGCGTCCTGGCGGATCACGTCGCGGGCAGCACGCTGGCCGAGGTCCGTGCCGCCGCCGAGATCGACGGGGCGGCGCTCCTGCTGGCGCGCGACCTCGGGTCGTCGGAGACGGCGCCGGAGGAGCTCCCGCGGGCCGAGGCCGTCGACGCGCTCGCGGACGCCTCCGGGCTCGCCTCGGCGGTCGGCGTGGTCGCGGCCGGTCCGGGGCGTGGCCGCACGGTCCGCGCGTTCGTCGAGCCCGTGCAGCGCGACCGGGTGGCCCGGCTGCGCTCCC
>NZ_JACEXH010000321.1:0-1277 GCF_014525465.1 Actinotalea sp. JY-7885
GAGCGACGAGACGGCCGGGCCGCCCCCGGACGGCGCGGCCGTGCCGCCGCCTCCCGTCGTCCCGCGACGGCGACGGCACCGTCGCGCGACCGGCGGCACCGCCGCACCGGGCACCGAGGCGCCGGACTCGTCGGTGCTGCCACGCAGCCCGGACGCGTCGGACGCGGGCTGGGGCGACGCCCCGGAGAGCAACGACGACCGGCTCCGGCGGGACGTGCCGCCGCACTGGTGAGGAGGGTGCGTCAGGCGTCGCGACGCTGCGCCAGCAGGTCGCGGATCTCCTGGAGCAGGAGCACGTCCTCGGGCGGCGACGCCGGCTCGGGCTCGGCGCCCTGCTTGCGGCGCTCCGCGAGCCTGTTCATCGGCATGACGACGAAGAAGTAGATGGCCGCGGCGACCAGCAGGAACTTGAGCAGCGCGTCGAGGATGATGCCGATCGAGAAGACCGTGCCCTGGGAGCCGACGGACCACGTCAGGACCTGGGAGAGGTCCGTGTCCCCGGCGATGAGCGCGACGAGCGGGTTGAGCAGGCCGTCGACGAGCGCGGTGACGACCGAGCTGAAGGCCGCCCCGATGACCACCGCGACGGCCAGGTCGACGACGTTGCCGCGCAGGATGAAGTTCTTGAACCCGCTGATCATGGTGTGCCCCCGGATCGGATCAGGATGGTCAACCCTGCGATCATCCCACCAGGACGGCCCCGAGCGCCGAGCCGGCGTCGGCGGCCAGGGCGCGGCCCTCGTCGGGCGGCACGGCGACCAGGACCGTCGGGTCCGCGGCAGCGGTCCCGGCTCCCAGGCCCCCGTCCGCGTCGGCCGCCGTCCGCACCTCGACGACGAGCGCCCCGTGCGCCAGCACCGAGGGCGCCGGGGGCGCCGGGTCCTGGGTGACGTCGTCGGACGGGCCCCACGTGTCCCGCGCCGCCACGAGGTCGACGCGGTCCCCGGCGCGCAGCGTCGTGGCCACCGCCGTGGCGAGGTGCACGGGCACCACGACGGTCCCGTCGGGCGGGTCGACGTCGAAGCGCTCACCGGCCATCACGCCGGTCACCAGCGGGAGCCCTGCGGGCAGGGCCACGGTGACCGTGCGGCCCACCACGTCCGCCGGGTCCTGACCGGCCCCCGCGGGCACGCAGCGGGCCGGCAGCCCGCCGAGCCGGACGTCGTCGTCGTCCAGCACGGTGCCCGCCGCGACGTCGCGGGCGACCACGACGACCGGGGTGGTCGCGGGCGGCGGCGGCGCGGCGGTGCGGGCGACCGCGAGCGCGACGACCACCA
>NZ_JACEXH010000032.1:0-21819 GCF_014525465.1 Actinotalea sp. JY-7885
CGCCCCCGCCGACCCCCACGCGACGCAGACGCTCGACGTCGCCGGCCGGCGCCCGACGGGACGCGCGCCCGCGCCGGACGACGACCAGCCGGGATTCGGCCGGACCATGGCCCTGCCCATCGGCACGGGCCTCGCCGAGCCGGACGTCCTCGTGCCGCGGTCGCGGCGCCGCCACCGGCTCGGGCTCGTCGCCGTGGTGCTGGGCGTGCTGCTGCTGGCCGGCGCCGGGATCTGGTGGTACGCCGCCGAGGGACCGGGCGCCTACACAACGGTCCCGCAGGGCCTCGAGGGCGCGCCGGTGGCCGAGGCCGAGGCGGTGCTCGCCCAGGCGGGGCTCGACGTGAGCCAGGACGAGGCCTTCGACCCGGTCGTCCCGGTCGACCACGTCGTCTCCGCCGACCCGGCCCCGGGCGACCGGGTGCGCAAGGACGGCACCGTGGCCCTGGTCGTCTCCCTCGGGCCCGACCTGCGGACGGTCCCGGAGGGGCTCGTCGGGGCGCCGGCCGCCGACGTCGTCGCCGCGCTCGAGGCCGCCGGGTTCACCGTGCCCGAGCCCGGCCGCGAGCACCACGACGAGGTCCCGCTCGACCACGTCATCAGCGTGGGCGCCGAGCCGCTCAGCGAGCTCCCCGTCGGCACCGAGGTGCCGGTGGTCGTGTCCGACGGCCGCGCGCCGGTCGAGGTCATCAGCGTGGTCGGCGTCGAGCGCGACGCCGCGATCCAGGAGCTCTCCGACCGCGGGCTCACGGTCGTCGAGGCCACCGACTTCTCGATGGACCACCCGGCGGGCACCGTCATGGCGCAGAGCCTGGAGCCCGGCTCGCAGGCGCTGCGGCTCGACGAGATCACGATCACCGTCTCGCAGGGGCCGCCGCTCGCAGCGGTGCCCGAGATCCCCTACGGCGCGGTGGTCAGCGACGCTCGCGCGACGCTCGAGGCCGCCGGTTTCCGCGTCGAGACGGCACGGGCCGCCCCGTACTTCGGGCTCAACCGGGTGCTCGGGCAGGACCCGGCCGCTGGCACGCAGGCGCCGCTCGGCAGCGTCGTGACCCTCACCATCACCTGAGCCCCGACGCACGTCGGCCCCCGCACCGCCGCAGCGGTCGGGGGCCGACGTCGTCCGGTGTCAGGCCTGGCGGATCATCTCCGCCACCTGGAACGCCATCTCGAGCGACTGCTGGTGGTTCAGGCGCGGGTCCACGAGGGTCTCGTAGCGCAGGGCCAGGCCCGCGTCGTCGATCTCCTCGCTGCCGCCGAGGACCTCGGTGACGTCGCCGCCCGTGAGCTCGACGTGCACGCCGCCGGGCACGGTGCCCAGGCCGCGGTGGACCTCGAAGAACCCGCGCACCTCGTCGAGCACGTCCTCGAGGCGGCGGGTCTTGTAGCCGCTCGCGGACGTGATCGTGTTGCCGTGCATCGGGTCGCACACCCACGTGACCGGGCGCCCGGAGGCGTGCACCTTCTCCACGAGACCCGGCAGGGCGTCGCGGATGCGCGACGCACCCATGCGGGTGATGAAGGTCAGCCGGCCGGGGACGTCCGCCGGGTTGAGCCGGTCCATCAGCGCGAGCGCGTCGTCGGCCGACGTCGTCGGGCCGAGCTTCACGCCGATCGGGTTGCGCACGCGGGACAGGAAGTCCACGTGGGCCCCGTCGAGCTGGCGCGTCCGCTCGCCGATCCACAGGAAGTGCGCCGAGCAGTCGTACGGCGTGCCCGTGCGCGAGTCGATCCGCGTCAGGGCCCGCTCGTAGTCGAGCAGGAGCGCCTCGTGGCTCGAGAAGAACTCGACGGTGCGCAGGGCGTCGAAGTCGGCGCCGCACGCCGCCATGAACCGGATCGCGCGGTCGATCTGCGCGGCGGTCTCCTCGTAGCGCGCGTAGGCCGGGTTCGCCAGGAAACCGCGGTTCCACTCGTGCACCCGGCGCAGGTCGGCGAAGCCGCCCGTCGTGAACGCGCGGATGAGGTTGAGCGTCGCCGACGAGCGGTGGTACGCGTCGACCAGGCGGTGCGGGTCCGGCACGCGCGCCTCGGGCGTGAACGGGTGACCGTTGACGGCGTCGCCGCGGTACGCGGGCAGCGTCACGCCCTCGCGCGTCTCGTCGTCCGAGCTGCGCGGCTTGGCGTACTGCCCGGCCATCCGGCCCATCTTGATCACGGGCAGGCTCGCGCCGTACGTGAGGACGACGGCCATCTGGAGGATCGTCTTGATCTTGTTCCGGATGTTGTCGGCGGTGGCCTCGGCGAACGTCTCGGCGCAGTCCCCGCCCTGGAGCAGGAAGGCCTCACCGCGCCCGGCGGCCGCCAGGCGCGCCGTGAGCACGTCCGCCTCGCCGGCGAACACCAGCGGAGGCAGGGCGGCGAGCTCGCCCGTGGCGGCCGCGACGACGTCGGCGTCGGGCCACAGCGGCTGCTGCCGCGCGGGCAGGTCGCGCCACGCGTCCAGCCCCGAGACGACCGTGGGGTCGGGCTCGACGCTCATGACGCGGATGCCGGGACCAGCGGCTGGCCGATGCCCTCGAGGAGCGAGCCGAACCACGGCGCCGACACGTCGAACGCCTTGCCGCCGGCGATGCGCGGGAACGCGATGGCCTTGAGCCGGTCCCCGTCCTCCTCGTCGTGCCCGATCACGCCGGACTCGCCCCGCAGGGCGCACTCGACGGCGTAGTCCGTCATCGACTTGATGAGGCGCAGGTCCTCGGGATTCGCCGCCGCGGCGCGCGAGTAGTAGCCGCTCTTCTGCACCATCGTCTTCTCGGCGCCGAGCAGCTCGGCGAACTGCTTCGCGAACCACTGGCCCGGGTTGATGGTGTCGAGCTTGACGTGACCGAAGGGGTCGCGCTGGACCTGCTCGCCGGCCGCCTCGAGCTGCGCCACGATCTCGTGCATGCCGGCGCCCTCGGACAGGAAGATGTTGACGTTGCCGACGGTGTCCATGACCTCGCGCAGGCGCGCGGCCTCGCCCTCGATGTCGATCGCGAGCTCGGGCAGGAAGACGGCGTGGATGTCCCAGCGCTCGCGCGACAGGCCGATGCTCGGGACCCACTCCTGGGTGTCGAGCCAGCGGCGGTACTCCGCCGCCGCCGCCGCCGTGAGCCACCCGCAGTGCCGCCCCATGACCTCGTGCACGATGAGCATGCGGTTGCCCGAGCGGTGCTCACCGATGATGTTGCGCGCGAAGCCGGCCGCCTCCTCCGCGGCCGTCCAGGCGCCCAGCGACTGCTTGATCGGCACGACGTCGTTGTCGATCGTCTTGGGCAGCCCGACGACGGTCAGCTCGTAGTCGTTCTCGTGCAGGTAGGCCGCGAGGTCCGCCGCCGTCGTGTTCGTGTCGTCCCCGCCGATCGTGTGCAGGACGTCGACGCCGTCGGCCTTGAGCTGCTCGGCCGCGACGTGCAGGGGGTCCTGGCCCTCGCGCACCAGGCCGCGCTTGACGCAGTCCTTCGCGTTGGTGAGCTTGACGCGCGAGTTGCCGATCGGGCTGCCGCCGAAGCGGTGCAGGATCCCGGCCTTGGCGCGCGCCTCGTCGTCGACGACGACCTTGGTGCCGGTGAGCAGGCCGTGGTAGCCGTGCTGGTAGGCGATCAGCTCGACGTCGGGGGCGATCTCCGTGTAGCGCTCGATGAGCCCTCCGACGGCGGAGGACAGGCACGGGGCGAAGCCGCCCGCGGTCAGCAGGGCGACACGACGAACCGACATCTCGGACTCACCTTCTCGTTGATCTGCACAGGGCCCCCACGAGCGTGGGAGCCGACCGGCGGCGCAGCGGCGGGCCCTCGGTCGTGGCGGTCGCCGTGGGCGACACGCTCATCCTACTGAGGGCGGGACCTCGTCCTGGGGCGGGACCGGAACCTGGACGTCGGGCACCGGACGCCCGCCGGGGGCGTGCGGGCGCTCGTCGGCGGGCGCGGCCTCGTCGGGGCTGTGACCGGCCGCGATGCGCGCCTTGGCGGTCGCCGCGTAGAGGTCGACGTACTCCTGGCCCGAGAGGCTCATGAGCGCGTACATGATCTCGTCCGTCACCGAGCGCAGGATGAACCTGTCGTTCTCCATGCCCTTGTACCGGCTGAAGTCGAGCGGCTCGCCGATGACGATCCCGATGCGCATCGGCTTGGGGATCACCTGCCCGATCGGCTGCGCGACGTTGGTCCCCACCATGGCCACGGGGATGACGGGGACGCCCGCCTCCAGGGCGAGCCGGGCCACACCCGTCTTGCCGCGGTACAGGCGCCCGTCCGGGCTGCGCGTGCCCTCGGGGTAGATCCCGAAGAGGCTGCCCTCCTGCAGGATCCGCAGCCCGGTGTTGAGGGCTGCCTCACCGGCCTTGCCGCCCCCGCGGTCCACCGGCACCGTGCCGACCCCGCGGAAGAAGCCCGCCTTGAGCCGGCCCTTGATGCCGGTGCCGTTGAAGTACTCCGCCTTGGCGATGAACTGGATCTTCCGCGACAGGACGAGGGGCAGCACGAAGGAGTCGATCACCGCGAGGTGGTTGCTCGCGAGGATCGCCCCTCCGGTCTCCGGCACGTTCTCGATCCCCCGCACCCACGGACGGAACATCCCGAGCAGGAGCGGACCGGGCGCCACGTGCTTCATCAGCCAGTAGAACAAGCGTCACCTCCGCTGCTGCGCTCGCGCGACCCACGCGCAGCGACCCCACGACTCTAGAGTGCTCAGCATGGGTGGACGTCCGCACGACGCCGAAGAACCCCACGGAACGTCACCCGAACCGGGCGACGACCGGGGGGCGGACGGTCCGGTACCCACCGGCGCTGGCGCCGGCGACGGGAAGGCCGACGGCCCCGAGGGCACGGCCGGCCCGCACGAGTCCTCGGACACGGACATCGAGGCGCGCTGGGCCGAGATCGTGGCGCAGCTCGGCGACCTGGGTGCCGCCCCGCGCGACGCCGACGCCCAGGCGCCACCGGAACGCCCGCACCGCCGGTCCACCGACGCCCCGCCGGACGTCCCCGCCGACGCGCCGGAGGCGGACCGGCGCCCGCCGGACCCCTCGACACCACGCTCCTGGAGCCCCGACCCCGACGTCGAGGCGGCGGAGGAGCACTTCCAGCCGCCGGACCCCGGGCCCGTGCTCGGCGGCGACCCGCTGCTGACGATGGCCTGGGGCGCCGTCGCGGGCGTCCCGCTGCTCATGCTCGTCGCGGTCGTCGCCTGGCAGGACCTTCCCGCGCTCGTGCTGCAGGTCGCCGGCGCCGCCTTCGTCGCCGCCGTCGGCCTGCTCCTGTGGCGCATGCCGCACCGCCGGGACGACGACGACGGGCCGGGCGCCGTCGTCTGAGGGGCCTGGTGTCTGAGGGGGCGGTCGCCCGGGCCGGCGCGCCGGTCCCGGCGTCAGAGCCGGGCGAGGTCCGCGGCGCCCACGATGCCGGCGTCGTTGCCCATGGCGGCGAGCTCGATGCGCGCCTCCGGCCGGAAACCGCGTCCCGAGAGCTGGGACAGGAAGGCCGCCCGGGCGGGCTCGAGGAGCAGGTCCCCGGCCGCGCCGACGCCTCCGCCGATCACCACGAGCGCCGGGTCCAGCAGCGCCGCGACCGAGGCCGAGCCCTCGCCGATCCAGCGGCCGAGCTCGGCCAGCAGCTCGACGGAGAGCGGGTCGCCCTCCTTGGCCGCCACGGTCACCGACGGGCCGCTGATCGCGTCCGGGCGGCCGTCGGCGAGCTCGACGAGCCGGGTCGCGCGGTCCGGGTGGGCCGACGCGGCGGCCCGGGCCTCGCGCACCAGGGCGCTGCCCGACGCGTACTGCTCCCAACAGCCGTGCAGGCCGCACCCGCACTGGTGGCCCTGCGGGACCACGCGCAGGTGACCGACCTCGGCGGCCACGCCCCACGCACCCCGCACCAGGCGGCCGCCCACGACCAGGGCGCCGCCCAGGCCCGTGCCGACCGTGAGCAGCAGCATGTCGTCGACCTCGCGCCCGACGCCGAACTGGAACTCCGCCCAGCCCGCGGCGTTGGCGTCGTTCTCCACGACGATCCGCACGTCGTCGGCCACGAGCTCGGCGATCCGCTCGCGCAGGGGGTAGTCGCGCCAGGCGATGTTGGCGCCGAACAGCGCCGTCGAGCGGTCCGAGCCGATGAAGCCCGCCGCCGCGACGCCCAGGGCGCTCACCTCGTAGCCGGCCGCCAGCTCGGTGTACAGGTCGGCGACGGCGCGGTCGATCTCCGCCGCGTCACCGGCGACCGTCTTCCGCTTCGCCTTGGCGACGATCCTGCCGTCCTCGTCGACCACGCCCGCCGCGATCTTCGTGCCGCCGATGTCCACACCGATCGCGTACATGTCCGTCCTTGCTCGAGATGGGCCTGAGCCGCGAGAAACCCTCGGTGCAGGCTACCGAGCCTCACGCGATCGGGGGCAGGACGCCCGGCCTGCGTCCGCGCGCCCCGGGGAGTGGGTAGGGTCTGCACACCCATCCGTCTGCCACTGGAGCCAGCATGGACGAGTTCGCCACCCCCCGCCTCGTCGAGGTCTCGCCGTCCGAGAACCTCAACACCCTCCTCGCAGCACGCGTGGCCGACCTCCCGGACGCAACGCTGATCGAGCACAAGACCACGCCCGACGGACCCTGGATCCCCCTGTCCGCGCGGGAGTTCGACGCCGAGGTCGTCGCTGTCGCCAAGGGCCTCGTGGCCCGCGGCATCCAGCCCGGCGACCACGTCGGCATCATGAGCCGCACGCGCTACGAGTGGACCCTCCTCGACTTCGCCGTCTGGGCGGTCGGCGCGATCCCGGTGCCGCTGTACGAGACGTCGTCGGCCGAGCAGATCGTCTGGATCCTCACCGACGCCGACGTCCGCCTCCTCGTCGTGGAGACGGCGGCGCTCGCCGCGACCGTGGCGGGTGTGCGCGACCAGGCGCCGACGCTCGAGGACGTCCTGGTGATCGACGACGGCGCCATCGGGGCGCTGACCGAGGCGGGTGCGGGGACGCCCGACGCCGAGATCGAGCGGCGGCGCGCGCTGGCCGTCGGGTCGGACATCGCGACCCTCATCTACACCTCGGGGACCACCGGACGTCCCAAGGGCGCCGAGCTCACGCACGCCAACTTCGTCAGCCTGACGCGCAACGCGGTCGCGCGTCTCGGCAGCGAGGTGTGCCCGCCCGGGTCCCGGACCCTGCTCTTCATGCCGCTGGCGCACGTCTTCGCGCGTTTCATCGAGGTGCTGGTCATCCCGGCCGGCGCCGTCCTGGGCCACGCCCCGGACACCAAGACGCTGGTCCCGGACCTGGGCTCCTTCAAGCCGACGTTCATCCTCTCCGTGCCGCGCGTGTTCGAGAAGGTCTACAACTCCTCGGAGCAGAAGGCCGCCGCAGGCGGCAAGCGCGGGATCTTCCAGCGCGCCGCGAAGACGGCGATCGTCTACTCGCGCGCGCTGGACGAACCGCGCGGCCCGAGCCCGTGGCTCCGCCTGCAGCACAAGGTCGCGGACGTCCTGGTGCTGAAGAAGATCCGCGCGGCGCTCGGCGGCCAGGCCCAGTGGGCCATCTCCGGCGGCGCCCCGCTCGGCGAGCGCCTCGGGCACTTCTACCGCGGTGTCGGGCTCAACGTGCTCGAGGGCTACGGGCTCACCGAGACGACCGCGCCGGCCACGGTCTCCGTCCCCGACGGCGTCAAGATCGGCACCGTCGGCCCGCCGCTGCCCGGGCTCGCGGTGCGCGTCGCTGCCGACGGCGAGATCCTCGTGCGCGGCGACGGCGTCTTCGTCGGCTACCACAACAACGCCCAGGCGACGGCCGAGGCGTTCACCGACGGCTGGTTCCGGACCGGGGACCTGGGGTCGATGGACGAGGACGGCCACCTGCGCATCACCGGCCGCAAGAAGGAGATCATCGTCACGGCCGCGGGCAAGAACGTGGCGCCGGCCGTGCTCGAGGACCGGCTGCGTGGGCACCCGCTCGTGAGCCAGGTCGTCGTCGTCGGCGACCAGAAGCCCTTCATCGGCGCGCTCGTCACGCTCGACGCCGAGGCGCTTCCCGGGTGGCTGGCGACGCACGGGCTGCCGGAGCTCACGGTGGCCGAGGCCGCTGCGCACCCCCAGGTGCGCGCCGCGCTGGACCGGGCGGTCGAGCGGACCAACGCCGCGGTCTCCCGCGCCGAGTCGATCCGGAAGTTCACGATCCTGACGACCGACTTCACCGTGGCGAACGACTACCTGACGCCGTCGCTCAAGGTGAAGCGTGCGCGCGTCATCGCCGACTTCACGGACGAGATCGAGGCGATCTACGCCGGCGCGCCGCAGCACACCGCCTGACCGCATCCCCGCCTGGCGGCATCCCCGCCTGACCGCATCCCCGCCTGATGGCACACCGTGCGGGCGCCGACCACGGCGCCCGCACGGTGTGCGTGCGCGTGGGCCCGTCCCGGCGGTCGGACGCCGCGTCAGACGGCGCGCACCAGCCGCAGCGGCGGGACGAGTCCCGAGCGGGCCAGCACCGCGAGGGCGGCGCGCTCGGCGTCGTCCAGGTCGGGTGCGCCCACCCCGGCGGCGGCCTCGGGCGCGGCCCGGGCGGACCAGGCGTCCTGAGCCGCCTGGTCCGGCACGGCGGCCCCGGCGCGCACCGGGATGGTCAGGAAGGTCACCACGCAGTCGGTGCACGCGTCGCCGCGCACCGTGCAGGTCCCGCAGTCGATGATCATGCGCCGGACGGTACGTGCGACCTCCGACACGCAGCCCGCCGCGGCGTTGCGCCGGGGTCGTGTCGGTGCCCGCGCCTACCGTCACGACCATGCACCTCGTCCCGCGCTCCACGTCCCCGTTCGCTGCCGCCGGTCCGGCCGCGGCGGTAGGGCGCGAGCAGGGCGCGGCGCCGGCCGGACCGGGCGTGCAGCTCACGCTCGACGCCGTCGGGACGCCGCTGTCCGAGGTGACCTTCGTCGTGGTGGACCTCGAGACCACCGGCGGCACCCCGGCGACGGCGGCGATCACGGAGATCGGCGCGGTCAAGGTGCGCGGTGGGCGCGTGCTCGGCGAGTTCCAGACGCTGGTGGACCCCGGCGGCCCCGTGCCGGCCTTCATCGCGACGCTGACGGGCATCACGACGTCGATGGTCCGCGAGGCGCCCCGCATCGGGCAGGTGCTGCCGAGCTTCCTGGAGTTCGCGCGCGGCGCCGTCCTCGTGGCGCACAACGCCGCGTTCGACGTCGGCTTCCTCAAGGCGGCGGCCGCGGACCACGGCTACGCCTGGCCCGGCAACCAGGTCGTCGACACGGTCGCCCTCGCGCGGCGCGCCGTGACACGCGACGAGGTGCCGAACCACAAGCTCTCGACCCTCGCGGCGTACTTCCGGGCGACGGTCACGCCGGACCACCGCGCGCTGTCCGACGCCCGAGCCACCGTCGACGTGCTCCACGCGCTCCTCGGGCGCCTCGGCCCGCTCGGGATCACGCACCTCGAGGACCTCGCGACAGCGACCGACCCCGTGCCCGCCGCCCGGCGCCGCAAGCGCCACCTGGCCGACGGCCTGCCGGACGCGCCGGGCGTCTACCAGTTCCGCGACGCCCGCGGGGAGATCCTCTACGTCGGCACGGCCACGTCGCTGCGCACGCGGGTGCGCAGCTACTTCACGGCGGCGGAGCACCGGCGCCGCATGAACGAGATGGTCGCGCTGGCCGAGGAGGTGGTGCCGATCGTCTGCGGCACCGTGCTGGAGGCGCGGGTACGCGAGCTGCGCCTCATCGCCGAGCACTCCCCGCGCTACAACCGACGCTCCCGCTTCCCCGAGCGGATGCCGTGGGTCCGGCTCACCGTGGAGCCCTACCCCCGGCTGAGCATCGTCCGCGACGTCCGGGGCGACGGCGGCCCGACCGCGGGACCCGAGGCGCACATCGGTCCGTTCGCCAGCCGCGGTGCAGCCCAGCAGGCGATCGACGCCCTGCACGCGACGTTCGCGCTGCGGCAGTGCTCCGGCCGGCTCCCCCGCGTGCCGTCGGCCGACGCCAGCCCCTGCGCCCTCGCGGGCATGGGCCGGTGCGGCGCGCCCTGCACCGGTGGCCAGGACGTCGAGGCCTACACCGCCGTCGTCGACGCGGTGCGCCACGCGATGCTCCTCGACCCCGCGCCCGTCGTCAGTGCCCACGCGACCCGCATCGCGCAGCTGACGGCCACCGAGCGGTTCGAGGAGGCCGCCGCGTGGCGCGACCAGCTCGCCGCCTTCCTGCGGGGTGCCTCACGGGCCCAGCGCTCGCGCCGCGCGGCCGGCCACGCGCAGCTCGTCGCCGCCCGCGTCCGCGACGGCGGCGGGTGGGAGGTCGCCGTGGTCCGTCACGGCCGGCTCTCGGCGACCACCGCGACCCCGCCCGGCGCCGACCCGCGACCGCACATCGCGGCGCTCGTGGCGACCGCCGAGCACGTCGCGCCGCCGTGCCTGCCCGCGTCCGCCGCCCACCCGGAGGAGACCGACCTGGTGCTCGACTGGCTGGAGGAGCCGGGCGTCCGCCTCGTCGAGGCCGGGGAGGGCTGGGCGTGCCCGGTACGGGGCGCCGAGGCGTTCCGCTCCCCGGCCGCGACAGCATCCGCCGTGGCCGCCGCCGTCGCCCGCCGCACGCCACCGGTGACCGCCCTCGTCCCGGCGGCCGAGGTCAGGGACACCGCAGACGAAGCGGCCTGGGAGGGCGTCGCCCGGGACGGCATGGCCCGGGACGACACCGCCCGGGACGACGTGGACGCCCCGGTCCGGGCCGACGCGCACACCGCCGACGCCGACGCCCGCGTGCGCTCGGACGCGCAGGTCAGCGGGACGGCATGATGAGGACCACGGACACCGAGGGAAAGGCTCACCCATGATCACCGCCGTCGTCCTCATCGACGCCGACCCCGCCCGCATCCCGGAGATCGCGACGGAGGTGGCGGAGGTGGCCGGCGTCACCGAGGTGTACTCGGTGACCGGGGAGGTGGACCTCATCGCGATGGTGCGGGTCCGCGAGCACGACGACCTGGCCGACGTCATCGCCGACCGCCTCAGCAAGGTCGACGGCGTGCTGCGCACGCAGACCTACATCGCCTTCCGCGCGTACTCGGAGCACGACCTCGAGTCGGCCTTCGACCTGGGTCTGGGCGACTGAGCCCAGCCGCCTCAGGCCTGGGAGGCGGCGACCCAGCGGTCGAGCACGCGCAGCGCGTGACCGCCGTCCACGGACTCCGTCGCGTGGCGCAGCCCCGCGGCGAGCCGCTCGACGAGCGTGCCCGAGCCCGTGCCCGCGAGCGTGCCGTCGGCCACCAGGGCGGCCGCGGCGTTGAGCAGCACGGTCTGCCGCACCGGCCCCGGGTCGCCCGCCAGGACGCGCCGCGCGACGTCGGCGTTCGCCGCGGCGTCGCCGCCGCGCAGGTCGGCGGCCTGGATCGCGTCGAGCCCGAGGTCGGCCGCCGGGTCGATCGTCGTGCGCTCCACGAGGCCGTCGCGCACCCACCAGACGTCGGCCGGGCCGGTTGCGGCGAGCTCGTCCATGCCCTCGAAGCCCCGGAAGACCAGCGCGGACGTCCCGCGCGCGGCGAGCACCCCGGCCATCAGGCCGGCCATCCGCGCGTCCGGTACGCCGATCGCGGCCGCCGGCGGCTGGGCCGGGTTGGTGAGCGGCCCGAGGAAGTTGAAGATGGTCGGCACCGCCAGGCCGCGGCGTGCCGGGGCGGCGTGCCGCATCGACGGGTGGAAGACCATCGCGAAGCAGAACGTGATGCCGACCTCGTCCACGAGCTCCGCGACGCGCTCGGGCGACTGGTCCAGGCGCACGCCCAGCGCCTCGAGGACATCGGCACCGCCCGTCGACGACGAGGCCGCCCGGTTGCCGTGCTTGACCACGCGCACGCCCGTGCCCGCGACGACGAGCGACGCCATCGTGGAGATGTTCACCGTGTGCATGAGGTCGCCGCCCGTGCCGACGATGTCGACCGCTCGCCCGGGCACCGAGATGCGCCGCGCGTGCTCCAGCATGACCTCCGTCAGGGCGGTGAGCTCGGCGACCGTCTCCCCCTTCGCCCGCAGGGCGACGAGGAAGCCGGCGAGCTGCACGGGCTCGGCGTCACCGCTCATCACCTGGTCCATCGCCCACGCGGCCTCGGGCACGCTGAGGTCCTGACCGGCGATCAGCCGCGTGAGGAGTCCCGGCCACGTGGGCGTGGCCCGGGCGACGCGCGCGCCGTCCGACCCCGGGGTTGCCGTCATCCCGGCGACGTCACGCGGCGGACGCGGGACGCAGCAGCCCGGCGACGGCCGCCTGCACGGCGATCGGGTCGAGCGGCCGGGTCACGACGCCGTCGGGCTGCGCCCACGAGGCGAGCCAGGCGTCGGCCGCGCGGCCCAGGAGCACCAGGACCGGCGGGCACTGGTAGACCTCGTCCTTGACCTGCCGGCACAGACCGATGCCGCCCGACTTGCCGGCCTCGCCGTCGAGCACGAGGAGGTCCAGGCCGCCCGCGTCCACCGTCGCGATGACGATCTCCGGGGTGGCGACCTCGACCCACTCCACCGGGGGGAGGTCCTTGGCGATGCGGCGGCCGACGGCCAGCTTCACCTGCTCGCGCGTCTCCGCGTGGTCGCTGTAGAGCAGGACGCGCAGGGTCTGCGGAGCACCACCGCGCTCAACCACATCCCACTCGCCGTCGTGCTGCTCGCTCGTGACCGTGCCGCCCATGCCGCCCTCACCCGTTCTCGACGCCGGCGCCTGCTCTGGCACCACGTGCATCTTGGCACGGCGGCCTGCCGACGGGGCCGCCTCGGCGCGTCGTGGAGGGAGTGTGATCGAGTCGTGTCGTGCTCGGGGTGGGTCTTTGGACCCATGGAGCCTCAACCTCCGCCATAATGACGAGGTGTCATCCGCAACGGCTGCCCCTGTCACGCGCCCACATCTGAGCGTCAACCGCCCGAACCCCGTGTCGGTCGGCACGATCGTGTGGCTCGCGAGCGAGCTGATGTTCTTCGCGGCTCTGTTCGCGATGTACTTCACGATCCGCTCGACGATCCCCGAGCTGTGGGCGGAGGAGACGCAGAAGCTCAGCATCCCCTTCGCCACGGCGAACACGATCGTCCTCGTGCTCAGCTCCATCACGTGCCAGATGGGCGTGTGGGCGGCCGAGCGGTTCCAGCCGCGACGGACCGGGAGCCTGCTCCAGATCCGCCGCTGGGGCATGAACGAGTGGATGACCCTCACCTACGTGATGGGCGCGGTCTTCATCGGCGGCCAGGTTTTCGAGTACGCCGAGCTCGTGAGCCACGGCGTGACGATCTCCTCGAGCCCGTACGGGTCGGTCTTCTACCTCACGACCGGCTTCCACGGCCTGCACGTCGTCGGCGGCCTCATCGCCTTCCTCGCGCTGCTCGGCCGCTCGTTCTCCGCGAAGCGCTTCGGCCACCACGAGGCGACGACGGCGATCGTCGTCTCCTACTACTGGCACTTCGTCGACGTCGTGTGGATCGCGCTGTTCGGCGCGATCTACCTGATCCAGTGACGCACCGCGGCCGCTGCCCGCAGCCCACCACCGCAGACCAGCACCGCACGCTCGCACCGGCGATGTGCACCGACGAGATGAGGAACGCTTCGTGAAGGCCATCGCCGCTCGCAGGAACCACCGGTTCGCCCCGGTGATCCTGCTCCTGCTGGCGCTGCTCGCCACCGGAGGGCTCTACGCCGCCCTCGCGCCGAGCGCCGTCAGCGCCACCGCTCCGAGCGAGTCCGACGTCGAGGCCGGCAAGGCGCTGTTCCAGGCGAACTGCGCGACCTGCCACGGCCCCTCGGCCGAGGGCCGCGACGGTGTCCCCTCGCTCATCGGCGTCGGTGCCGCGTCGGTGGACTTCCAGGTCTCGACCGGCCGCATGCCGATGCAGCAGAACGGCCCGCAGGCCCCCGCCAAGCCGCCGCAGTTCGACCAGGAGCAGATCCAGCAGCTCGCCGCCTACGTGGCCTCGCTGGGCCCCGGCCCGGCGATCCCCGCCAAGGACCAGGTCGACCCCGCGGGCGGCGACGCCGCCAACGGCATGGCGCTCTTCCGCACCAACTGCGCGATGTGCCACGGCTCCATCGGCAAGGGCGGCGCCCTGTCCGAGGGCAAGTACGCCCCGTCGCTGTCCGGGAGCACGCCCACGCAGATCTACGAGGCGATGCTGACCGGGCCGCAGTCGATGCCCGTGTTCAACGACGCGAACCTCTCCCCCGATGACAAGCAGGACATCATCGCGTTCCTCGAGGAGCAGAAGGCCGGCGCACCCGGCGGCACCGACCTGGGCTCCGTCGGCCCCGTGGTCGAGGGCCTGTGGGTGTGGGTCGCGGGCCTTGGCCTGCTCATCGCGTGCTCGGTGTGGATCGGAGCGAAGTCCTCATGACGACCGACAACAGCGGCGGCGAGCTCACCGTCCAGCGCGACGAGCAGGGTCTGCCGGAGCGCTTCGAGAACCCGGGGCTCCCCCCGCACCGCGACCGCATGGCGGACCACGACCCGGCGGCCGCCAAGCGCGCCGAGCGGCAGGTCGTCGTCCTGTTCCTGCTGTCCATCGTCGGCACGATCGGCACGCTCGTCGCGTACTTCCTGGTGCGGCCGGGCGAGACGGTCGAGAGCATGCGTCTGTCGAACCTGCTGCTGGGGATCGGCCTGTTCCTGGCCATGTTCACCATCGGCGCCGGCGCCGTGCACTGGGCCAAGGTCCTCATGTCCGACCACGAGCGGTCCGAGCAGCGTCACCCGCAGCGCAGCGACGCAGCGGTCCGGGCCGAGGCCGTCCAGCAGCTCAAGGACGGCGTCGAGGACTCCGGCATCCAGCGGCGCGGCGTCCTCAAGGGCGCCGTCGTGACCGCCCTCGCCCTCGCGCCGCTCAGCGTCGCGGTCCCCCTGATCGGCGACGTCGGGGGCAACTGGGACATCAACGCCTTCCGCCACACGGTGTGGCGCAAGGGCAAGCGCCTCACGCGTGACCCCTCCGGCAAGCCCATCCGCGCGGCCGACGTGACGATCGGCTCGGTCTTCCACGTCATCCCGGAGGGCCTGCGCGAGGAGTCGCACTGGATCGAGGAGAAGGCCAAGGCCGTCGTCCTCATGGTCCGGATCGACCCGCAGGTGCTCAAGGAGGCCGAGGACAAGAAGGACTGGTCCTACGAGGGCATCGTCGCCTACTCGAAGATCTGCACCCACGTGGGCTGCCCCGTGGCGCTCTACGAGCAGCAGACGCACCACCTGCTGTGCCCGTGCCACCAGAGCACCTTCGACATGGCGGACGGCGCGAAGGTCGTCTTCGGCCCCGCCAGCCGCGCGCTGCCCCAGCTGCCGATCACGGTCGACGACGAGGGCTACCTGGTCGCGCAGAGCGACTTCCACGAACCGATCGGCCCGAGCTACTGGGAGCGGCTGAAGTGAGCACTCGAGCAACCGGGGCCCAGCGCACCGCTGGCGGTGCCGCCGACTACCTGGACCAGCGCACGGGCATCAGCCTGGCGGTGAAGAGCTTCGCCCGGAAGATCTTCCCGGACCACTGGTCCTTCCTCCTGGGCGAGATCGCCCTCTACTCGTTCGTGGTCCTGCTCATCACGGGCTTCTTCCTCACCATGTTCTTCGTGCCCAGCATGGGGCTCATCGAGTACGAGGGGCCGTTCGCGCCGATGAACGGCGTGGAGATGTCCGAGGCCTTCGCCTCGACGCTCGACCTGTCGTTCGAGGTGACCGGCGGCCTGCTCATGCGCCAGATCCACCACTGGGCGGCGCTGATGTTCATGGCGTCGATCGTCACGCACATGATGCGCGTGTTCTTCACGGGTGCCTTCCGCAAGCCCCGCGAGGTCAACTGGCTCGTCGGCTTCGTCCTGATGATCCTCGGCCTCGCGGCCGGCTTCACGGGCTACTCGCTGCCGGACGACGTGCTCTCGGGCAACGGCCTGCGCATCACCGACGGCGTCGTGAAGTCGATCCCGCTCGTCGGCGCCTACCTGTCGTACTTCATCTTCGGCGGCGAGTTCCCGGGCGAGCACATCATCCCGCGCCTGTTCACGCTGCACATCCTGCTCGTGCCCGCGCTGATCCTCGCGCTCGTCGGGCTGCACCTCTTCCTGGTGGTGCTGCACAAGCACACGCACTTCCCCGGGCCGGGTCGCACGGACCGCAACGTCGTCGGCTTCCCCCTGTTCCCGGTGTACGTCGCCAAGGCCGGTGGCTTCTTCTTCATCGTGTTCGGCGTGCTCGCCCTGATGGGCGGGACCCTGAGCATCAACCCCGTCTGGAACTACGGCCCGTACGACCCCTCACCGGTCGCGGCGGGCGCACAACCGGACTGGTACATGCTCTTCCTCGAGGGTGCGCTCCGCCTCATGCCAGGTCAGGGCACCGAGTGGGTGATCGGCGGGTACACCCTGTCGCTGAACGTGCTGGTCCCGGCCGTGGTCGTGCCCGGGGTGCTGTTCACCCTGCTCGCGGCCTACCCGTTCATTGAGGCGTGGGCCACGGGCGACAAGCGCGAGCACCACGTGCTCGACCGGCCGCGGAACGCGCCGGTGCGCACGGCGGTCGGCGTCGCGATCCTCATGGCGTTCTTCATCCTCATCCTGGCGGGCTCGAACGACATCATCGCGACGCACTTCGGGATGTCGATCAACGACATCACGTGGGCGTTCCGCATCCTGTTCTTCGTGGCACCGGTCGTGGCGTTCGTGGTCACCAAGCGCCTGTGCCTCGGCCTGCAGCGCAAGGACCGCGAGATCGTCCTGCACGGCCAGGAGACGGGGCGCATCGTGCGGTTCGCGAACGGCGAGTACGTCGAGGTCCACGAGCCGCTCGACGAGTACGAGCGCTGGATCCGCGTCCAGTACGAGCCCCGGCGCCCGCTGGAGCTCGCGCCGGCCGAGGACGAGCGCGGCGTGCGCCGCAAGGGCTACCGCAAGGACGCCCTGCGGGCGCGGGTCTCGCGGTTCTTCTACGAGGACCGGGTCGAGCCCGTCACACCCGCCGAGCTCGCGGCCGCGCACTCGCACGGAGAGCACGACGCCCTGCCCGCCGGCGAGGAGACCGCCCAGGTCGGCGCGGGTACGGGCGGGCGCCACAGCGCGGCCGAGGCACCGCTCGGCACCGACGCCTCGAACGGCCCCGTCCAGGGCCACTGAGGTGCAGGACGACTGAAGATCGACCACAGTGAGCACCAGGGCTCGCTGCGCGGCGCACTCGCGCCGCGCGGCGAGCCCTGACCGCATCGGCCCACCGCCGGTGCCCGCACGACAGCATGACCGAGCCGTCGCGAACCCCGCGACCTGACCGGAGGAGCCGATCCATGGCCCAGTACGCCCTGCCCGACCTGCCCTACGACTACGCGGCGCTGGAGCCGCACATCTCGGGGCGCATCATGCAGCTGCACCACGACAAGCACCACGCGACCTACGTGGCGGGCGCGAACACGGCCCTCGAGAAGCTCGCCGAGGCCCGCGAGAAGGGCGACTTCGCCGCGATCAACCTGCACGAGAAGAACCTGGCCTTCAACCTCGGCGGCCACGTCAACCACTCGGCGTTCTGGCAGAACCTCTCCCCCGAGGGCGGCGACCGGCCCGTGGGCGAGCTCGCGGCCGCGATCGACGAGTTCTTCGGCTCGTTCGACGGGTTCCAGGCGCACTTCGCCGCCACGGCGCTGGGTATCCAGGGCTCCGGCTGGGCCATCCTCGCGTGGGACTCGGTCGGCCAGAAGCTCGGCATCTTCCAGCTCTACGACCAGCAGGGCAACATCCCGCTGGGCATCGTCCCGATCGTGCTGCTGGACATGTGGGAGCACGCCTTCTACCTCGACTACGTCAACGTCAAGGCGGACTACGTCAAGGCGTGGTGGAACATCGTCAACTGGGCCGACGCCGGTGCGCGCTTCGAGCGGGCCCGGACCCAGACGCAGGGCCTCATCGTCCCCTTCGCCTGAGCTCCACCCCTCCCCGGAGGGTGATCGACCCCGCGGGGGGGGGGGGGGGCCCCCCCCCCCCCCCCCCCCCCCCCCCCCCCCCCCCCCCCCCCCCGGGGGGGCCCCCCCCCCGGGGGGGGGGGCCCCCCCCCCCCCCCCCCGCCCCCGCCGTCGTCCCGCCACCGCACGACGCCCTCGCCCCACGACCCCGCTCGCCCGGTTCTGGCACCCATCCCGCGCGTGGACACCCGGATCGGTGCCAAAACGTCCGCGCGAGCGGCGGCCGCGGCGGACGAGGCCACGCACAAGACCGACGCCCGGCCGCGTGGACGGCGGGACCCTGGGACGTCGAGACCGCGCGCCAGCTACCCCCGCGATGAGCGCACGCCCGGTTTTGGCACCCATCCGGCGCGTGGACACCCGGATCGGTGCCAGAACCGCGGAGAGAGGGCGGGCCGGGGACGACGACGCCCGCCCGCCCCCTGAGGGGCGGACGGGCGTCGTGGTCGGCGCGCGGTTCGGTGCGCGCGCTCAGTGTCAGTGGGCGTGCTGTCCGCGGGAGAACTCGAAGACCCAGCCGACGAGGCCGATGGCACCGAGGCCGGCGCCGATGGCCAGCAGCCACCAGCCGATCGCGAGCGACGCGAACGCGACGGCCGCGCCCGCGGCGAGGACCAGGGGCCACCAGCTCCACGGGCTGAAGACGCCCTGCTCGCCGGCACCCTGCTCGATGTCGGCGTACGGGTCGTCCTCGGGACGCGCGTCGATCTTGCGCGAGAGGATCGCCAGGTACCCGCCCACCATGGCGACGAGCCCGGCGGTGAGGAACAGGCAGGCCACGCCGACCGGCTCCCACCGGCTCCAGAAGCCGTAGACGACCCCGACGAGGATGAAGAAGGGGACGAAGGCCAGGAACAGTCGCGTCTCGAACTTCATCGCTGGTCCTCGTCCTTCGCGTTGCCACCGTCGGTCACGTCGTCGCCGGGCTCCGGGCGCCGACCCTCGTCGACGATCGTCGCCGACGACTGCTCGGGCTCGGCGTCGCCGGTCGCCAGCCGCTCGGCCGCCAGGGACGTCTGCCCGCGGCGGTCGCCCTCCCAGTCCAGCGGCCCGGCGTCGGGCTCGACGTGGTCCATGGCCGCGACCTCGGGGTGGTGCAGGTCGAAGGCCGGGCGCTCGGACCGGATGCGCGGCAGCGACGTGAAGTTGTGCCGCGGCGGCGGGCACGACGTCGCCCACTCGAGCGAGTTCCCGTAGCCCCACGGGTCGTCGACCGTGACCGTCGGCGCCTTGCGCCAGGTCACGTAGACGTTCCACAGGAACGGCAGCGTGGACGCGGCCAGGACCATCGAGCCGATCGTCGAGACCTGGTTCATCCAGGTGAAGCCGTCCTCCGGCATGTAGTCGGCGTAGCGCCGCGGCATGCCCTGCGCACCGAGCCAGTGCTGGATGAGGAACGTCGCGTGGAAGCCGAAGAACAGCAGCCAGAAGTGGATCTTGCCGAGACGCTCGTCGAGCATCTTGCCGGTGAACTTGGGCCACCAGAAGTAGAAGCCGGCGAACATCGCGAACACGACGGTGCCGAACACCACGTAGTGGAAGTGGGCCACGACGAAGTACGTGTCGGAGACGTGGAAGTCGAGCGCCGGGCTGGACAGGATCACGCCGGTCAGACCGCCGAAGAGGAAGGTGACCAGGAACCCGAGCGACCACAGCATGGGCGTCTCGAACGTCAGCTTCCCGCGCCACATCGTGCCGATCCAGTTGAAGAACTTCACACCGGTCGGTACCGCGATGAGCATGGTCATGAGCGCGAAGAACGGCAGCAGGACGGCGCCCGTGACGTACATGTGGTGCGCCCACACGGTGACGGACAGGGCCGCGATCGCGATCGTCGCGTAGACCAGGCCCTTGTAGCCGAAGAGCGGCTTGCGGCTGAACACCGGGAAGATCTCGGAGACGATGCCGAAGAACGGCAGCGCGATGATGTAGACCTCGGGGTGCCCGAAGAACCAGAACAGGTGCTGCCACAGGATGGCGCCCCCGTGCTCCGGGTTGAACACCTGCGAGCCGAAGCGCCGGTCGGAGCCGAGCGCGAACAGCGCCGCCGCAAGCGGCGGGAACGCCATGAGCACGAGCAGGCTCGTCACCAGGGTGTTCCAGGTGAAGATCGGCATCCGGAACATCGTCATGCCGGGGGCACGCATGGTCAGGATCGTGGTGATGAAGTTGACCGCACCGAGGATCGTCCCGAAGCCACCGAGCGCGAGGCCGAAGACCCAGAGGTCACCGCCGAGCCCTGGCGAGTACGTCGTCGTCGACAGCGGTGTGTACGCGAACCAGCCGAACGACGCGGCACCCTGCGGGGTGAAGAAGCCGGAGACCGCGATGAGGCCGCCGAACAGGTAGAACCAGTACGCCAGCATGTTCAGGCGCGGGAACGCGACGTCGGGCGCGCCGATCTGGAGCGGCATGATCACGTTGGCGAAGCCCGCGAACAGCGGCGTCGCGAACAGCAGCAGCATGATCGTGCCGTGCATCGTGAAGAGCTGGTTGTACTGCTCCTTGCTCTGCACGATCTGGATCCCCGGCTCGAAGAGCTCGGCGCGGATCACCAGGGCCATGAGCCCCGCGATGCAGAAGAAGAAGAACGACGAGATCAGGTACAGGTAACCGATCGTCTTGTGGTCGGTCGACGTGATCCAGCGGACGATCGCCCGGCCACGTCCCTGGTGGCGGGGAGTGAGCCCCGGCACCGTCTCGACTGCCGCGGCCATCAGCCCTCTCCCGTCGGGATCGCGTTGTCGTCGCCGCGGTTCTGCGTGCGATCGAGGTCGGAGCCGAGGAAGCCGGTCTGGCCGGCCTCACGCAGCTCCTCCATCTGGGCGTCGTACTCCTCGCGCGAGACCACCGCGACGTTGAAGAGCATCCCGGAGTGGAACTCGCCGCAGAACTCGGCGCACTTGCCGGCGTAGACGCCCTCGGCGGTCGGCACGACCTGGAAGACGTTCGGACGGCCGGGGATCATGTCCTTCTTGTAGAGGAAGGCGGGGACCCAGAACGAGTGCACGACGTCGCGCGAGGTCAGGTGGATCTCCACCCGCTCGTCGACCGGCAGGTACAGGGTCGGCACCTCGTCCGGGTTGCCGGGCGCGCCCACGTCGATCGTGTGCACGCCGGTCTCGTAGACGTTGTCGTCGAGGTAGTTGAAGTCCCAGCTCCACTGCTTGCCGACCACCTGGACGGTGAGGTCGGGCTCGGCGCTGATGTCCTCGATCGCCGCGGTGTCGCGCTCCGTGTAGAAGTACAGGACACCGATCATGAGGATCGGGAGGATCACGTACATGATCTCGAGCGGCACGTGGTACCGGAGCTGGACCGGGAGCGTGTCGTCGTCGCGCCGCTTCCGGTAGACCGCGACGCACCACAGGATCAGGCCCCAGGTGATGAGCCCGACGATGAGGGCCGCGATCCAGGATCCGGTCCACAGCGTGGTGATGCGCTCGGTCATGTTGGTGACCTGCTCGCCGTCCTCCCGACCCGGGAGGTAGCCCCTCTGGGCCTCGGCGGAGCAGCCGGTCGCGACCAGCGTCACGACGACGGCGAGCGCCGAGAGACGGGCGACGCCCGACCGGCGTCGACGGGGGTGTTGCGCGTCCAAGGGGTGCCTCTCGTGTCATGCGGCCTCGGTCGGGCGGCACCGTGGGCGCGCCTACCGGGACTTTCGTCCTCGACGGGATCACCCTAGCGTGCGTGGGACGGCCTGCAGGTCGGGCGGCACGCCGTGACGGCTACCGTGACGCACGTGACTCCAGCACCGGCGCCCCCGCACGGGCACGGCCGCGCCCGGACCCACCTGGACGCCGCCGGGCGCGCGCCCGTGCATCCCGCGGCCCGCGAGGCGTACGACGCCGCGCTCGCCGAGGGCTGGGCCGACCCGCGACGCCTGCACGCCGAGGGACG